>JBBDHT010000020.1:21528-38710 GCA_040880765.1 Acidimicrobiia bacterium
CTTTCGATATTGTTGACACCTCTCCAACCAGCGATGTGCGACAGACCACTAGATTTGGATAGTGCCCTGGATCGATGCCCCCCATGAAGATGATTGGGATGGTGCCCTCAAACGGTTGAAGGATCGTGTGTTGGACCCCCGATGGAACCGCGTCGATTGGGTCATGCGGATCCACGCCCTGGATGCCGGAAGCCTCGAGGCGCATGATGTTCTCTACAGGCAGGCAATGCGGAGCACCAGGACACTTCGCAAGGTGGAGCGGGAGATGATCGCTCTCGTCGTCTCCGGTATCAACGAATGCCACTACTGAATCACCCATCACCGGCGCGGTCTGCGCCGACTGCTCCGAGACGACGACCTCGCCACGCGAATCGAGGCAGATTATGAGTCCGCCGGGCTCTCCGGGAAGCGCCTCGCCATGCTGAGATACGCAGAGAAACTCACTCGTCAGCCTGCAGCCGTCACGGAGTCGGATGTGGGGAGGCTTCGTGCCGCAGGTTTCACCGATGCGGACATCCTCCACATCGCTGAGGTCGTCGGGTACTTCGCCTACGCCAACAGGATTGCCGACGGGCTTGGCATCCCCCTCGAAGACTGGATAGCCGAGGACTGATGCCCACGTTGCGGAGCAGCCGGGTGGTTCTCGGCGGAGAGATGCGGCCGGCGACCGTCAGACACGAAAGCGGAGTCGTCGTCGAGATCGGCTCCGGCACCGCCGACGAAGACTATGGCGACCTGGTAGTCATGCCCGGACTGGTCGACAGCCACGTGCACGTGAATGAGCCGGGACGTGCCGACTGGGAGGGATTCGGGTCGGCGACGAAGGCTGCAGCGGCGGGGGGCACCACCACTATTGTCGACATGCCGTTGAATTCGATCCCCCCGACCGTCAGTGTCGACGCCCTGGCCCGGAAGCGGGAGACTGCATCCGGGAAGATCAGTGTCGACACCGCCTTCTGGGGAGGCATCGTCCCGGGATCGGCCGGGGAGATCGGCGGTATGGTCGAAGCGGGTGTGTCCGGTTTCAAGGCCTTCATGGTCGACTCGGGTGTGGAGGAGTTTCCGCCCCTGGAATTGACGGAGTTGGAAGCGGCGATGCTGATCGTGGCAGAGGCAGGTGTACCGCTGTTGTTGCATGCTGAGGATCCTGCCTTGGTCTTCGACTTCGACCGGGATCCCCAGTCATATGAGGCATATCTCGCCTCGCGGCCCACCGACAGCGAAGCCTTCGCCGTGGAGGTCGCCGGAGAGCTGGCGGGGAGATCCGGTGCATCGGTCCACATTCTCCATGTCTCGAGTGGCGAGGGTGCAGAGCGGATCGGTGCTTCGCAGTGGCTCACCGGCGAGACCTGTCCCCACTATCTCGTGTTCTGCGCCGAGGAGATCGGGGCCGGGGCTACACCGTTCAAGTGTGCCCCTCCGATTCGCGACGCCAACCACCGCGAGGCCCTTTGGGCTGCCCTGGACGCCGGCTTGTTGAACATGGTCGTCTCCGATCACTCTCCGGCCCCGGCGGACATCAAAGAGATCGAGTCCGGGGACTTCGCCCGGGCATGGGGCGGGATCGGCTCGCTGCAGCTCCGCCTCCAGGCGACCTGGACGGCCGGTTCAGCGCGTGGATTTGGTCTGGAGCGCCTTGCGGGTTGGCTCTCCACCAACCCTGCTGCGCTTGCCGGCCTCGGCCGCCGCAAGGGCGCGATAGCCGAGGGGATGGATGCCGACTTCGTTGTGTTCGACCCCGATGGATCGGAGACGATCTACGGAACCGACCTCTTCCACCGTCACCCGATTACGCCCTATGAGGGCATGACTCTGCGGGGAACGGTTGTGAAGACGGTGTTGAGAGGACAAAATGTCTACAGCAGTGGTGTCGTCTCCGGTGGAACCGGACTGATGTTGGAGCGTTATGACGACTGACTTGATCTCTGAAAGAGTGGGCGGGCGGGTCGTCTCGTTCAACGACGAGTTCTTTGCGGAGGCGGCAAATCTGCTCGAGATCTCCGATCCGGTGTGGAAGCCGGATGAGTTCACCGACCGGGGCAAGTGGATGGATGGTTGGGAGACCCGTCGCCGGCGGGAGCCCGGCCACGACTGGTGTGTGATCGCGCTCGGGATCCCCGGTCAGATCAGCCAGGTGACCATCGACACCTCCCATTTCACCGGCAACTATCCAGAGGAGTTCTCCCTCGAAGGATGCGGTGTGGATGTTGACGCCCGCCTCGACGATGCTTTTTGGGTAGAGCTGATCGGGCGCACCGGGCTCCAGGGTGACTCTGTGGCTCGCTTCGATCTCAAGGCGAGTGGCCGGATCTCCCATGTCAGGCTCAATATCTTCCCCGACGGTGGTGTGGCCCGGCTGCGGGTGGACGGCCACCCCATCCCCGGTATCGAAAAGGTCTGCCCCGAGATCGGCCTGGTGGATCTGGTGTCTCTCGCCAGCGGAGGGGAGCCGACCGACGCCTCCGACGCCCACTACTCTCCGCCGTCGAACATGCTGAGACCCACCGAGCCGATCGGGATGTGGGACGGATGGGAGACGAGGCGGCGCAGGGGACCCGGCAACGACTGGGTGGTCTTCAAGCTGGGCATGGCCGGGGTCGTCCGAGAGGCCGTTGTGGACACGAGGTACTTCAAGGGCAATGCCCCGGGCTGGGTCTCGTTGGGCGTGTCCGACGATGGGAAAGTGTGGAAGGAAGTGCTGTCTCGCGTCGAGGTAGAGGCGGACTCGATAAACCATCTGGTTCTCGCCACCGAGACACACGCGCGCTGGGTGAAACTCGACATACACCCGGACGGTGGTGTGGCCCGGTTCAGGGTCATGGGAATGTCCGACTCGGAGTCGGCTGGTGCGAAAAGACTCCATTACCTGAACTCGCTTCTCGGTCAGTCCGCCACCGGCTTCTTTCACACAGCATGCAGGTCAACTCGCTGGGTCTCATCGATGCTGGCCTCCCGCCCGTTCTCAACGGTTGGAGAGGTAGTGGAAGCAGCCGAAGTCTCCTTCCTCGAACTGGAGGAAAGTGATTGGCTGGAGGCCTTTGCCGGCCACCCGAGAATCGGTGAGAAAGGCGACGCCGTCGCCAACCGGGAGCAGGCAGGATCAGCCAATGCCGATCAGGCAGTCCTTGCTGCTATCGGTGAGGTGAACCGCCGTTACGAGGAGAAGTTCGGCTTCACCTACATCGTTTACGCAACCGGCAAGAGCGCCAGGGAGATGCTCGCGATCGCCGAAAAGCGAATCGAGAACAGCCGGGAAACGGAGATCAAGATCGCCTCTCGGGAGCAACAGAAGATCACCGCGACCAGACTCCGTCGGATGCTCTGTATTCAGGAGGATTGATGATCTCAATATCGACACATGTTCTCGACACCGGCTCCGGAGATCCGGCATCGGGTCTGAAGGTGCGCCTGGAGCGCCGGAGAGGGGAGGGGTGGTCGGAAGCCAACTCGGCGGTGACTGACGACGATGGACGGGTCTCCGACCTCGGGTCTGATCTGGAGTCCGGTGTGTACCGTCTCAAATTCGATACGGGCGGTTATGGCAACGGCTTCTACCCCGAGGTGTCGGTGACGGTGGACCTCGACGACAGCAGGGAGCATTATCACGTTCCTCTCCTGCTCAGTCCTTATGGCTACTCCACCTACCGGGGGAGTTGAGATGGCAACGCTCGGGCCGAACCGGTGGGGCAAGTCAGCTGTGCGGCTGTCGAAGGTTGTCCGCGGCGACGGGCAGGACCAGTTCCTCGATCTCGACTTCCAGGTATTGCTGTCAGGGGATGTCGATGCGGCCTATCTCGGAGGGGACAATTCCGCCGTGTTGCCTACCGACACCACGCGAAACACCATCTATGGCCTGGCCCAGGATGCGTTGACCGAAGATCTCGAGGAGTTTGCAGGCGTTTTATGTGATCACATGGTCGGCAAGGACGGGATCGAGTCGGCTGAGGTGGTCATCAGCCAGCGGCGTTGGCTGCGGGAAAGCGCGACCGGTTTCACCGGTGGGAATTCGGAGCGGCGGGTGGCGAGGGTAAGCGGGGACGGGGCCGGGCAGCGAGACACAGAGGCGGGGATCGAGGGTCTGGTCGTGCTCAAGACCGGGGGCTCGGCGTTTGTCGGATTCCCCAGGGACGAGTTCACGGTGTTGCCGGAAGCAGAAGATCGGCTCCTGTCCACCTCGATCACCGCGTGCTGGTTGTACGGGCAGAAGCCCGCCGACACCACCCACACCTGGGAGTCGGTCCGAAGCCTGCTGCTGGAGAGGTTCTTCGCAGATTGGTCGGCCTCCGTGCAACATCAGGGTTGGTTGATGGCACAAGCGGTCCTCGATGCTGTGCCCGAGATCGGCGAGATCAGCTTCGAACTGCCCAACCAGCACCACCTCGTTTTCGACCTCACCCGATTCGGCCTCGAAGACAAACACATCGTCTTCCACCCGGTCTCCGAGCCCTACGGAGACATCCGCTTCACCGTCACCCGCTAATTCCAACCGTTCTGTGTCGATTAATGCGATGGGGTGGTGTTCGAAATCGACACAGAACGAGCTTGCACAATCGCATGACCCATCTGTGTCGACTTGTGCGATGGGGTGGTGTTCGAAATCGACACAGAACGAGGTGCGAGCGGACCTCTTGAAGTGAGAGCCGGTTTTGACGCATAGTCAGATGGTGGGTGAGAGAGATGACGCGGTGGCCGAATTGGCCGCTCAGCAGCAGTATCTCCTAACCCGTTCGCAGATCGTTGGCGCCGGATACTCAGGAGCCTTGATCCAGAAGCGCGTTGCCGAAGGTAGGTGGCTCAGACGTCAGCCTGGCGTCTATCAAGTCGACTTCCGGCCCCAGAGATGGGTCGAACGGGTGCTGACGGCAGTGCTCGCAGCGGGACAAGGATCTTTGGTGTCCCACCGGACGGCCTTGAAGCTCTGGAATCTTGACGGGGTCAGCAAAGTACCTATCGAATTGACTGTTCCTTTCGGGCATCTCCCCGTTCCCGACGGAGTCATTGTTCATCGCACCCGACGCGTGCAGGATACCGACGAAGTAGACGGGATTCCGATTACCAACCCTGCGCGAACCCTTCTCGATTGTGCCGCGGTTCTTCCGACACCAGTACTCGTGAAGGCGTTGGACAGTGCGGTCCGTCGCAATCTCACAAACCTCGATGACGTAGCAGGTTTCGTTTCGGAGCGCGGGGGACGCGGTGTCACCGGCACCCGGAAGCTTCGAGGGGTAATTGACGACTACGCATCAGACACTTCGACCGGGTCGCCCGCCGAATCGCTTGCACTGTTCTATCTACGTCGTGGTCTGATACCTGAGCCAGTGCTGCAGCACGAGTTCATCACCCGGAATGGCCCACGCAGGCCGGACTTCTACTGGCCGCAGGCTAAGAAGGCCGTGGAAGTCGATGGCCTCGACACGCACAGCTCCGCAGCGGCTCTCGATGATGATCTCGAGCGGCAGAACGACCTTCTTGATCTGGGAATCGAACTGCGAAGGTTCAGCGCAAGACAAGTGCGGCGGAACCCCGAGCGTTTTGTCACCGACGTTCGGAGATTTCTCGGACTCTGATGCTTGTCTGAACGTTCTGTGTCGACTTGCGCGATGGGGTCGTGTTTCAGATCGACACAGAAGGGAGGTTCAGACTGTGGCCCGACCGTTCTGTGTCGAATTATGCGATGGTGTCCTGCCTCAGATCGACACAGAACGGTCCCGGGACGGCTTAAGTCCGGGCTTCGAGGATCTTTACGAAGGATCGGGTGTGTAGTTCGTCGAGGGTGAGTCCGGTGCGTTCGGTGGCTTCCGTCTCGCTGATAGCGCCGCAGTTGATGGCGCGGAGGAAGAAGTTGAGCAAGCCCTGACCGGTTGCGGCGTCGTCGAAAACCTCGCCGACGAGGGTCGCCTTGGCGGCCGATTCGACAAAGCTCGACAGCCGGTCAGCGGCCTGGTCGAGGCCTTCGAGGAAGAAGGCGTAGACCGCGGCGTAGCGGGTGGGAAGCTGAGCCGGATGGAGGTCCCAACCCTGGTAATAGGCATGGCTCAGCGAATGCCGGACATGGTTGTAGTGAAGCCGCATGGCACGATGGACGGACTCCCGGTTCTCCCCTACCTGTTCGGAGGTGAGCTTGTCGCCGCGGTGGATCGGAACCGGCATCACATTGGTCGCACCGTCGGAGATCCACACACCCGACCCGGCGAGGCTCACTTGAAGGACATGCCTGGCAAAGTCACATGCGGGATGGGTCATCGTCTGATGGGCGGCAGTGATGTTCATCGAAGCCGTGTAGTCGTATGTGCCGAAGTGAGCACCACGGATCCTCCCGTTCCCCGCCTCGATGAATTTCCTCAAACCGGTGGTGCCGTCGCTGTCGACGATCATCTGTGAGGTCTCGACCATCAGCTCGACGGGGATCGGGTCCAGGCCCAGTTTCGCCTCCAGTTCGGTGAGCGCCTCGTCGAGCACCGCCACCTGAGCTGCGTCCTGGATCTTGGGAAGGGTGACGACGAGGTCCTCGGGAAGACTTCCGGCATGCTCGATGAGGGTTGTAACGAAGATGTCGAGGGTCCGGAGGGAACGGCGGTGGAGCTCGCCAGACAGCGGCTTGATGCGAATGCCGATAAACGGTGGAAGTGACCCGGCCGCCATCCCCGCTGCTACCTGCTCGGCGGATGTCCTGGCGTGTCCATCTTCCTCACTGTCGGCACGGTTTCCGTAGCCGTCCTCGAAGTCGAGCCTGAAATCCTCGACCGGCTCCCGCTCCAGCTTGTCGCGCACGAGGGAGTGGACCTTCCCGGCCAGCCCACTATCGATGGCGAGCAATTCGGCCAGGTCACTGCCGCTCGGGCACCAGGTCTGTAGCGAGCCCAGTGCCAGCTCGCCGAGTTTGCCTGCGGTGTCCGATCGGAACAGGTGGGCACCTCCGTACACGGTGTGCACCGGCTGCCTTTCCGGGCCTTCACCGGGGAAGTCTGTTGAGAGCCGTGCGTTGACGGTGTCGAGGCGCTCGGCCCAGCGGGAGAGAGAGTCATTGGATAGCGTCATCGCGACCAACTCTATCCACCTGGATCCCTCCCGCCTGTGAGTTGTGGTTAGCTGCACACATGGGAACGCTGCTCCTGAGCAATATCCACACTCTGGCGACGATGGATGGCAGAGAGATCGAGAGAGCCTCGGTATTCGTTCGAGACGGCTGGATCGAGCAGGTGGGTCGCTCAGATGAAATCCCCGGCGAAGCGGACCAGGTCGTCGACCTCAGCGATCACATCGTGCTTCCCGGCCTGGTCAACACCCATCACCACCTCTATCAGACTCTGACCCGGGCGGTCCCTGGAGCGCAGAATGCGGGTCTGTTCGATTGGCTCACGACTCTGTACCCGATCTGGGCGCGCATGACCCCCGACCATGTCAGAGTCTCGACCCGGCTCGGTCTTGTCGAACTGGCCCTCAGTGGGTGTACCACAGCTTTCGACCACCACTATCTCTGGCCCAACGGTTCGAGTCTCGACGATCAGATCGAAGGCGCAGCTGGCCTGAATATGCGTTTCCATGTCTCCCGCGGATCGATGAGCCTCGGGGAATCGAATGGCGGGCTGCCACCCGATTCCGTGGTCGAGGACGAGGCAACAATCCTCGAGCTGAGCCAGAGGGCGGTCGAGGACCATCATGACCCATTCCCGGGAGGGTTGCGCCGTGTGGTGCTTGCGCCGTGCTCGCCATTCTCGGTTACCGGTGACCTGATGAGGGAGTCCGCCGACCTCGCCCGCGCCCTGGGAGTCCGCCTCCACACCCACCTCGCCGAAACCGACGACGAAGAGCGCTTCTGCATCGACAGGTTCGGAGTCCGCCCGGTCGAGTACATGGAGAGCCTGGGCTGGTCGGGCGACGACGTCTGGTATGCACATGCCGTCCACGTCACCGACGACGAGGTACTCCGCATGGCGGATGAGGGGACCGGGGTCGCCCATTGCCCGACGTCGAACATGAGGCTGGCCAGTGGCGTGGCCCCGGTTTCGCGGTACATCGATGCCGGTGTGCCGGTTGGCTTGGGCGTGGACGGTCCTGCTTCGAACGACTCCTCGAACATGCTGGCCGAGGCGCGTCAGGCTCTCTTGCTCAACCGACTCGCCGTCTCACCCGGTATCGGGGAAGGGCCCCTTATCACTGCCCGCCAGGTTCTGGAGATGGCGACGAGGGGAGGGGCCGGTGTTCTCGGGCGTGATGACGTCGGACGGATCGCTCCCGGTTATGCCGCGGACATGATCGCCATCGACCTCCGCCGGGTTGAATTCGCCGGCGCCCTTCACGACCCGGTCGCCGCCGCGGTCCTCTGTGGTCCCTCCGGCGTGGATCACTCCTGGGTCGGAGGTCGACCGCTGGTGGTGGGTCGGACCGTACCCGGTGTCGATATCGGATCCCTGATCGATGAACACAACCGACTCAGTCAGGCGTTGATCGGGTAAGTTGCACGACGTGAATGTCACCTACCCGTCCTCACTGGCCGAGGCTCTGGATGCAGTCGCGACCGGGGCGACCCCGCTCGCCGGCGGGACCGACCTGATGGTTGAGACCAATTTCGGCCACGCCGACCCCCAGAATGTCGTGGCTCTTCGCCGTCTCGATGAGCTCGCCAGGTGGGAAGGGAACTTCATCGGCGCCGGCGTCACCTGGAGGAGGATCGAGAGGGAAGGACCCAGGGCGTTCGCCCAGGCGGCGCGAACCGTCGGATCCCCCCAGATCCGGAATGCAGGGACAGTCGGCGGAAACGTCGGAACCGCGAGTCCGGCCGGTGACGGACTGCCATTTCTGGCCGCCGTCGACGCGGATGTCGAAGTTGCCTCCGCCGGCGGACGGCGGTCGCTGCGCTGGGACGGATTCTTCCTGGGGGTGAAGGACACCGCACTCCAGTCCGACGAGTTGATTGTGGGTGTGCGCCTGCCGACCGAGCTACCGGAGCGACAGGAGTTCGCCAAGATCGGCGTCCGCAACGCAATGGTCATCGCCACGGTTTGCTGTGTTGTTACCAGGGGGGACGGCGGGGCGACAAGGGTCGCGCTGGGCTCGGTTGCGCCCACCCCGATACGGGCGCGACGCGCCGAGGAGATGATCTCGTCGGTGTCCCGGCCGAAGGAGAGCGATCTCGTCGAGTTCGCCAGGTTGGTGTCCGAAGAGGTCTCTCCGATCACCGACCACCGCTCCACCGCGGAGTACCGGCGCCACGCCTCAGGGGTCCTGGCCCGACGGCTCCTGGAGAGGTGCTTGCGATGATCGTGTCCTTCACGTTGAACGGGGAGCGCACCACCGCCCGGGTGATGGCGCCTTCGAGCCTCCTCGATGTCTTGCGGGATGAGTTGGCGCTGCCCGGCTCCAAGAGTGCGTGTGAACAGGGGGAATGCGGATCCTGTTCGGTAATGCTCGACGACGAGTTGGTTTGCTCGTGTCTGGTGATGGCCGTCGACGCCGAGGGCTCCAACATCAGGACCGTGGAAGGGATGTCGTCGGGCGACTTCCTGCACCCTGTGCAGGAGGCGATGCATCGAGCCGGTGCAGTCCAATGCGGATTCTGCACACCCGGTTTTGTGGTCGCTGCGGTTGACCTGTTTGAAAAGAACGCAACTCCTACCAGGGATGAGATCAAGGAGGCTCTCGCCGGGAACCTGTGCCGGTGCACGGGTTACGGTTCGATTATCCGTGCGTTCGAGGATCTTGCCGGAGGACGAGAGTGACAACGAGGACCATCAGGCCCGTAACCGATATCGAAGGTGTCGTCGGGGAATCCCCGCTGCGCCCGGACGGCATTCCCAAACTGAAGGGGGAGTTCGACTTCGCCCAGGATCTCAGTGCAGACCAGATGTTGTGGGGAGCCACGGTGCGCAGCCCTCACGCCCACGCCCGTATCGTTTCGATCGACATCGCCCCGGCGCTGGCGATCGGGGGAGTTCACGCCGTGCTCACCGCCGATGACGTTCCGGGACGGGCCGTGTTCGGCCTGGAGCACCCGGATCAGCCGGTCCTTGCCGGTGAATTGGTGAACTACTGGGGCGAGCCGGTTGCGGTTGTCGCCGCTGAGGACGAGCGGACCGCACGGGCCGCCGCGGGCGCGGTTGTCGTCGAGTACGAGGTTCTGGAGCCGCTCGTCGATATCGACGAAGCCGAGAGGCGTGACGAGGTGTTCCGCCGTATGAGAATCCGTAGGGGCGATCAGGGCGTAACCGGCGAGGTGGTTGTCGAAGGCAGCTACGAGGTTGGGATGCAGGACCAGGCGCCTCTGGGGACGGAAGCGGGCCTTGCGGTGCCCGACGGTTCGGGAGGGGTCGACCTCTACGCAACGTCTCAGTTCGTCCACGTCGACCAGGAGCAGGTGGTTGCCTCGCTCGGCCTACGGCCCGACCAGGTGCGGTCCCACCCGGCCGGCATTGGAGGCGCTTTCGGGGCCAGGGAGGATGTGAACCTCCATATCCACCTCTGCTTGCTCGCCCTCTACACCGACCGTCCGGTGAAGATGGTCTATCACCGTTCGGAGTCTTTCACCGGCCATGTCCACCGCCATCCTGCCCGGCTCTGGTACCGCCATCAGGCCGATCGTGATGGGAAGCTGGTCAGGGTCGAGGCGAGGGTGGTGATCGACGGTGGGGCGTACGCATCGACCACGGCCGCAGTGCTGGCCAACGCCGCATATTTCGCCGTGGGCCCGTACCGGTGCGATTCGGTGGCAGTGGACGGAGTCGGGACACGGACTAACAACCCGCCGTGCGGTGCGATGCGAGGGTTCGGGGCGGTCCAGGTCTGCTTCGGATATGAAGCCCAGATGGACCGTCTCGCGGCCGAACTGGGAATCGATCCGCTGGAAGTTCGTCGCCGAAACGCCCTCACCACCGGCGATCCGATGCCGACGACCGGCCAGATCATCGAAACACCGCTGCCGACACTTGCCGTCATCAACTCTCTCGAAGCGATGCCCCTGATGGGCAACGGTTCGAGTGACAACCCGGTCCACCTCCCGGGCGGCACCGGCCTCACCTCGGATCCGGAGCATGTGGTCTCGGGGGTCGGGTATGCCCTCGGTATCAAGAACCTCGGCTTTAGCGAGGGCTTCGACGACTACGCCCAAGCGCGTGTCCTCCTCATCGACGACGGCGCGGTCGTCGAGACTGCCGCCATCGAAGTGGGCCAAGGGCTCGTCAGCGTTCTCGCCCAGATCCTCCGGACCGAGCTGGGAGTATCCCGGGCGACAGTCCGGCATGTCGACACCTCACGGATTGATTCGGCCGGGTCGACGTCCGCCTCGCGACAGACCCAGATCTCCGGAGGGGCGACGATGGAGGCCGCAAGAAATCTGCGGGAGCGACTCCTAGATGAGTACGGAGGCGACAGGCTCGACGACGAAGGGGTCTGGAAAGGGGAGGAACTGGTGGCAGCGATGGGCACCGTCGTGGAAAGGAAATGGGAAGAGACTGTCACGTTCCGTCATCCCCCTACTTTCGCTTCCGACGGGGACGGTCAGGGTGTCGTTCATGCCGACTTTGCTGTGGCCGGCCACCGTGCTGTGGTCGATGTCGACCCCGAGCTCGGGTTGGTCAAGGTCCTCCGCGTGGATACGACTCAGGATGTCGGCAAGGCCCTCAACCCACAATCGGTGAGAGGCCAGATCGAGGGCGGGATCATGCAGGGTGTGGGCCTGGCGGTGATGGAGGAGCTTGTGGTAGGTGATGGCATCATCAAGAATCCGAACTTCACCGATTACCTTCTTCCGACGATTCTCGACGCACCGGACGTCGAAGCGCTGCTTATCGAAGAGGAGGGATCTTGGGGGCCGTACGGTGCAAAAGGTGTCGGTGAGCCACCGACAATCTCCTCAACCGCCGCCGTGGCTGCGGCAATCAGGGACGCCACGGGAAAGGGCATAACCCGCGTTCCGGTTCGTCCCCAGGATATTGCACTCTGAATGTGGTTGACGGGCGAGGGTTCCGCGCGCTGAAATGCACCCGATGCGCGACCTGATCAACCAGCTCCCCAAGGCGGAACTGCATGTCCACATCGAGGGGACACTGGAGCCGGGACTCATGTTCGATCTCGCTTCCCGTAACGGTCTCCAGCTCCCGTACACCAGTGTCGACGAGGTGAAGAAGGCCTACCGGTTTTCCGATCTCCAATCCTTCCTCGACATCTACTTCCAGGGCGCCGCTGTGCTGCAGACACCTGATGACTTCTACGAGTTGATGTCCGCCTACCTGCAACGTGCGGCCGCGGACGGGGTGCGCCACGCCGAGATCTTCTTCGATCCCCAGACCCACACCGAACGCGGGGTGGGCTTCACCGTCTTCATGGAGGGTTTCCGTGGTGCCATCGCCGATGCCTCCGAGGTGACCGCCGATCTCATCATGTGCTTCTTGCGCCACCTGCCCGGCGAGGATGCGGTGGCCACGCTGCGGGAGGCGGAGCCTCATCTCGACGGTGTCATCGGTGTTGGTCTTGACTCCTCCGAAAAGGATCGCCCTTCGTATCTGTTCGAGGAAGCCTTCTCCAGGGCCCGTGAGCTGGGGCTACGGGCCGTTGCACACGCGGGCGAGGAAGGCCCTCCGGAGTATGTGATATCGGCGCTCGACGTGCTCGGGGCGGAGCGGATCGACCACGGAGTTCGCAGCCTCGAAGACCCAGACCTGGTCGCCCGTCTAAGCCGTGAGCAGATCCCGCTTACCGTTTGCCCCCTTTCCAATGTCGCACTCAAAGTCGTCGATGACCTGAGTGACCACCCGATTCGCACCATGCTCGACCTCGGCCTGCAGGTCTCGGTCAACTCAGACGACCCCGCGTACTTCGGGGGCTATGTCGGGGATAACTACATGAGGCTCGTCGAGGTCCTCGGGTTCGGGATCGAAGAGCTTGCCGATCTGGCGAGGATGTCGATTACCTCGTCGTTCCTCGATGAAGACCGCAAGGTCGAACTGATCGACGAGTTGGGTGCCGTTGTCCCTGGTCAGATCCTGTAGGGCAGTTCCAGCCGGTGTTTTCTGAGGAGAGCCTCGTCCTCCAATACCTCCCGTGTGGGTCCGTCAGCGACGATCCGGCCGGCGTCCATGATCAGAGTTCGATCGCAAAGCTCGAGTGCGAACGGGAGGTCGTGGGTGATCACCAGTTGTGCCATCCCGAGTGATTCCAGTACCCCGATCAGCTCCCGTCTCCCAGCCGGGTCCAGACCGGAGGTTGGTTCGTCGAGCACCAGGATGGAAGGGCTCATGGCAAGCACGGTGGCCAGCGCCACTCTGCGCCGTTCTCCACCGCTGAGGTGGTGGGGAACCCGCGTTTGCAGATCTTGCGCTCCAACATCCGCGAGCGCCCTGGCGATCACCCCGTCGAGGTGCTCGCCAGTGATCCCGAGATTCGCCGGGCCGAATGCAACATCGTCCCTGACGGTCGGCATGAACAACTGGTCGTCGGGATTCTGAAATACCAGCCCTACTTTCTTTCGGATCTCGGCGAGGTTCGAGTCTTCGAGAACCAGGTCCTCCACTTCGACCCGGCCCCGGTCGGACCGCCGAATTCCGTTGAGGTGATGGGCCAGAGTCGTCTTGCCTGCCCCGTTGGGGCCGAGGAGGGCAACCTTCTCACCCGGTTTGACTGTGAACGACACCCCCTTCAATGCCACCTGGCCGTCGGGGTATGCGTAGTGGAGGTCGGTGACGGTGAGGGCGTTGCTCACAGGGTCACAAAGGCGATTGTCGCCGTTGCTGCTGCCAGAAGAGGAAACATCAACGCGACCGCCCAGTCCTGTGCCGAAGCTGTGCGGGAGTCGATCACGGGCATGACCCCGGTGTAGCCGCGGGAGAGCATGGCGTCGTACACCCTCTCCCCGCGCTCGTACGACCTGACAAACAGGGTCCCGGCAGACGAGGCAATGGGCCGGGCCTGGGACAGCCAGCGCGGGTCGTAGCCCCGGGCGGTCATTGCGGTGCGCATGCGCCCCAACTCTTCTGCGACGACCTCGAGATATCGGATCATGAAGCTGGCAATGGCGGTGATCACCGGAGGAACCCGAAGCCGCCCGAACCCCTTGACTATCTCGGGAACTTCGGTGGTTGCCGCGAGCAAGATGCTCGCAGTCGCTCCGAGAGTTGCCTTCGCCAGGATATTCCACATCGCCCAGGTTCCCTCGCTGGAGAGGCTGATGCCGAGGAGTTCCACATCCTTGCCCTCACCGATGAAGGGCAGAAACAGTGCGAAGAGGATGAACGGGGCAACAGCGATGAGCCGGGACAGGACGAATCGGGCCGGAACCCTCGAGAATCCGACGAGTGCAGCTTCTATACCGGCATAGGCTCCGAACGCCCAGATTGCCTCGCGGGGAGTGACCGCAACAGCCGCAACGAAGAGAAAGGCGCTGAGGACCTTGGTTTCGGGGGGAAGCCGGTGGACCGGGGAGTGCTCGTGGACGTAGAGCGTGTGGGCGTGCCCGGCGCCCATCTATTGTCGACAGACCACTAGACCGGCACTCTCTCCCGGGGACGTATCGCCCTGAACAGCCCGTAGCCGACTGCCAGCGTGATCAGCACCCCGGCAATGCCCGCAATCGCGAGTGAGAGAGTCTCGTTGTTTATGCCCGACGTTGCGTAGTCGGCGAATATCGACCCGCCGAGACTGTGCTCCTGTGCGCTCGAGATGAAACCTGTGTCTTCGGCCACGAACTCGAGTCCGTCAGGGTTGTCGACGGCGAACTGGCTGACAACGGTGGCGACGAGCAATGTCACGGCCAGGCCTCCGATTATGAAAGCTCGCAACGGCACTTTGCCCGACTCCTGGAGTTGGGCCGGATCGAGGTCTCGCGCCCCAAACACCAGGTCTGGCCGTGACGCCAGGACAGCTCCGACGGTGAGAGCGCTGATCAAGCCCTCGCCGATCCCGATCAGGATATGTATGCCGACCATCGCTCCGAAGACAGTGTCGAACGGGACCGGCGCCGAAGCGCCGAAAAGCCACTGGATCGAGAAGGCCGCTGCGGCAAGCACCACCGAGATGCCAGCTGCGAGACCGGTGGCGGCGATCACACCGCCTTTGCTCTTGGGCAACAGCTTGCGGAAACCGGAGTAAACGGCAAATCCTCCATATGCAGGGATAACTGCCATGTTCAAGACGTTGTAGCCGAGAGCGGTCAAACCTCCGTCGGCGAAGGCCAGAGCCTGGACCACAACCACGATGGTCACGACCAGGGCCCCGATATGCGGTCCGAGCAGGATGGCGGCGAGGGCACCTCCGAGGAGATGGCCCGTTGTGCCTGCCGCGACCGGGAAGTTGAACATCTGGGCTGCAAAAATGAAGGCCGCGGTGACTCCGGCGAGCGGGACGATCTTCTCGCTCATCTGCTCCTTGGCCTGTTTGAGAGCAACTGAGACGGTGCCGACGCTGATCGCGCCGGTGGCGACTGCGGTTCCTGCGGTGAGGAATCCATCGGGTGCGTGCATGGGCCCATCCTAACCCTTGTTGCGAATCGTTTGCAACAAGTAGAGTCAGGGTGTGACTATCGAGAGAGAACTGGCCGAACTGCTGCGAGATCGCGGTAATCGTCTCACCGAGCCCCGACTCCGGGTCTGGGAAGTCCTCAACCGCGCTGGTGGCCACCTCACCGTTGAGGAGATAGTCGCTGAGGTGCACAAGGCCGACCCGACGATCAACACTTCCTCGGTCTACCGGACGCTCGCCCTGTTCGCCGATCTGGATCTGGTCCGGGAGTCGAGCCTGGGCCCCGATGAAGGGGCCCGCTGGGAACTGGGCCATCCTGACGACCACTTCCACCTCGTCTGCCGGGTGTGCGGCGACGTTGACCATCACGAGGGAGACCTTGTCGACCAGATCCGTAGCCATCTCGACACGGGCCATGGCTTCCAAGCCGAGGAGATCGACCTGGTCGTCACCGGAGTGTGTGCCAGCTGCGGCTCCGCTGAGTAGGGCAGGTAGCTTTCACCGCGTCGGCAGATGGGGGTTCGATGGGCCTATACGCCCTGTTCCAGCCCATGTCGATAACAGGAATATGAGATTTATCCTTCTCAAAGGCGATCGCGGCGCAGGGCTGGTCGAGTATGCCCTCATCGTGATGCTGATATCGGTGCTCAGCCTGACCGCTGTCGGTTTCGTGGGCGAGGAGACTTCAGACAGTTTCGAGGCAATCGGCTCCAGCTTCGATACCGACGCCGAGCTGAGCCCTGAGGAGAAGTGGGACAAGGCGAAAGCCGACTACGACGACGCAATCGCGGACGCCAAGGCGAAGAGGGCAGACGACAAGGCCAAGGCCAAGGCTGAGTATCAGGCCGCAGTCGCCGAAAACAAAGACTTGCCTAAGGCTGAGCGCAACAAGGCAAACAAAGAGGCCAAGGCGAAGCACAAGAGCGCCAATTCGGCCGCCAATGCCGACTACAAGTCTTCAGTCGGTTCAGCCAAGAAGGCTCGGAACGAAGCCAAAGCCGAGTACAACGCAACCAAGTAGGGCTCGCCAGCCGGCCACCGGATGCGTTAGGTTTTCCCGGTGAGGCTTCCAACGCTGGAACTTTCCCGGGGTCAGGCACTGGCTATCGGATCTGGCTCACTTGTGGCCACAGTCGGACTGGTATGGCTGGTCCTTACGATCGGCGGAAACGGCGGCCCGGTCACCAGCACCACGGCGACGTCTCTCCCTCCCCCCACCAACACCTTCACCACTACAACAGCCACCACCTCGACAACCACCACCCTGCCCGACACCACGACCACATCGACACCCGAAACGACGACCACGGCGGACGGGCAGCCGACGACGACCAGCACCGGAGTGTTCGACGAAGTCGGGGCCGTGGAAGCCTTCATTACCGAGTTCGCCGAGGCGATCGCTAGCGGTGACTCGGAGTTTCTCTTCGACCGGCTCCATCCAGCTGTCAAGGCAACCTACGACGAGGCGGAATGCCTCGAGCACATCGATGATGAGATACTGCTCCTGGAGAGCTACCGGTCGATCGGACCCATCGTTGGACCATTGGACTCTGAGTTCGGCGAGTTTCCGATCACGTCCTATGAGGTCCCGGTCGCCTTCGATTTCGAGGACGAAGAATTCGAGTCGAATGCTGTCTTCTCTCTCACCGAGGGCACAGTCCGCTGGTTCACCGAGTGCAGCTAGGAGTCCGTTGAATAATGCCGTTGTCCAGATTGGCGGCCAGGCGCGCCAATC
>JBBDHT010000021.1:0-1125 GCA_040880765.1 Acidimicrobiia bacterium
ACCGAGTAGCCAGCGGCGCCTCGTCGGCACCCGCCCACCTACCCACCGCACCGACGACCAGCTATTCAAGAGACCCACGCAGAACAACTGATCTCGACCGATATCGCCCTTATCTGAATCCGCTCGCTAACGGCACGTCGTGTTCGGTTTGGTGTTGACTTGAACGGATACGGGCTGTGCAGGTCTGGACCTTCATCCGATGGGGATGGAGGAGTGTGCGATGTTCAATTCTGACGACGTGTTGGTTCCCGAGGTTGTGGTGGAGGGGTTTGACCCGTTCCGGGCTCGGGTGGCGATGGGTGGTTTCTTGGCGGGCTATTCCGGTAAGACGTTCGAGGCGTATGCGTTGGATTTACGTCAGTGGTCCCAGTGGTGTTTCGACCACAACCTGGATCTCTTCGAGGTGCGCCGTGCTCACATCGAACTGTTCGCACGGTGGCTCGAAGAGACCGGCCGGGCCAAGTCGACGGTCGCTCGGCGGCTGTCCACGATCGCGGGGTTCTACCGGTACTGCACCGAAGAACAGCTGATCACCCATTCCCCGGCGGCGCATGTGAGACGACCCAGGGTGTCCTACGAGTCGAACCAGACGCCACTGGACCGAAACGAGGTGGGCATGTTCTTGGTCCAGGCTGGTATCAGCGGTGGCCGGGACCACGCCCTTGCGTGTCTGTTGGCTTTGAATGGTTTGCGGATCTCAGAAGCCCTCGGCGCAGACATCGAACATCTGGGCGTGGTACGAGGGCACCGCACTGTGACCGTCACCCGCAAAGGCGGGGCCATCGTCACCATTCCTCTCGCACCCCGCACCGGAAGGGCCGTCGACCTGTGCATTGGAGAACGCAGCGAAGGGCCGATCCTGTTGAACCGCGACGCCAACGCCCGTCTCGACCGTCACGCCGCCGCTCGGATCGTTCGTCGGCTGGCGAAGCGGGCAGGAATCGACAAACGGGTCACCCCACACACGCTGCGGCACGCCTTCATCACCGCCGCCCTCGACGCCGGAGTCCCTCTCCGCGACGTCCAAGAGGCAGCGTCACACGCCGACCCCAGAACCACGATGCGCTACGACCGGGCCCGAGGATCCCTCGACCGTCACGCCACCTACATCGTCGCCACCTACCT
>JBBDHT010000022.1:0-34867 GCA_040880765.1 Acidimicrobiia bacterium
GGATACAACGCTTGCTAGTGTCCTTTCCGGTGGATTCGCTCGTTATTTCGGCGAGCAATTGTCGTTCCTGGCAAGGACGCAGGACGCAGGCGCACCGGGCCGTTCGTCAAGGACGAGGACGCCGCCAGGGGGGACAAGGGCCGTTGAAATACGAGCACGATCTGCCGGACAGGGCACTAGGTTTGATTTTGCCTATTAGATACTCAGCTATATCGTTTGTGAAAGATTTCACAAGGATCTCGTGAAACCCGACTCAATCACAAAACAAGCAACCAGCGCAGTAAACGATGGATGGATGGAAGGTGGATCCTTCTTCAGCTCCATCCTTGCCGGCACGCTTCTCGGGTATGGGGCCGATTACTTCCTGGGCACCGAGCCCTGGCTGGTGATCATCGGAATTGTGGCTGGATCCTATTCCGGTTTCTGGCGAGTCTGGCAATTCTCCAAGAGACTGGATGAGAACCCGCGTGGTCGCTGAACAGCAACACTCCCCGGTCGAGGCGATTCTTGCCAGGCATACCGTCAACCGGGCGATCTACGTCGCGCCCGTCCTTGCCATTGTCTTTTTCATCGTTTCCGGGTGGTCGGGTGCTTTCAGCTCGGCGCTGGGAAGCGCGGTAATAGTTGTGAACTTCTTGCTTGCCGGAGCGATTCTCTCGATTTCGGCCAAGATCAGCCTTTCGGTTTATCATGCCGCCGCTCTGTTCGGTTTTTTCCTCCGGCTCGGCCTGATCGTTTTCTCGATGTTGCTGATCGCGCAATTCGTTGATATCGATAGGTTCGCCTTCGGGATCACCGCAGTCGTCGCCTACTTGGTGCTGCTGTCGTGGGAAGCCGTGGCCGTTTCCAAAGGACGAGAAAGGAATCTGGATTGGACCCGTTGATCCTCGCACTGTCGGAGTGTGACTACGTAAACGAACCGGTGTGCGCGCCGGAGGATGTCGCCGAGTTATTCGTGCTGCCCAACATCTTCGGTCAGGTGAACCGGACCATCATCCTCATGTTCCTTGCGGCGATCATCGTCGTAGCCCTGCTCTACTTCGCCCTCCGCAAGCCTCGTCTCACCCCTACCAAATTTCAACTTGCCGTCGAGTCGATCGTTGGATACGTAAAGGACGAGGTCGCGATCGGGATAATCGGGCCCGAGGGCGTCAAGTACCTTCCGTATCTTCTGTCGATCTTCATGTTCATCCTCGTCGGAAATCTCTTCGAAGTTACGCCGCTCATCAACTTCCCGATCACATCGCGAATGGCGATTCCGGCGTTCCTCGCCATCGTCACGTGGTTCATCTTCGTCATTGTCGGTTTCGCCAAGAACGGCATCGGCTATTTCGCCGATATCGTGTGGCCGAAGACTGTGCCTATCGCCATGCGCTGGCTGGTCGGAGTCATCGAGTTCTTCTCCATCTTCTTCATCCGGCCCTTCTCGCTGGCTGTTCGGCTCTTTGCAAACATGGTTGCCGGTCACGTGATGTTGTCGTTATTGCTGGTCACCGGTTACGTGTTCGTGATCAATATCGGCGAGATCGGGGTGAAAGGTGCGACGGGAATCCTCTGGTTCGCTCTGGGTCTCGGCATCTTCGTCTTCGAGATAATGGTCGCCGTCCTCCAGGCCTATATCTTCACTCTCCTGTCCGCCGTGTACATACAAACTTCGGTCCATCCCGAGCATTGACCCGGGAAAAACCGACCAAACAAACCAGTAGTTCTCGTAGGAAACCCACGAGAGGGAAATAGAAAGGAAGCAGCATGGACGCAGTTCTCGCAGTGGTTGGCGCCGCAGCGCAAGTCCTCGCTCAGGAGGCCGGCGGTGGTATCACCGGAAGCCTCAACGTAGTCGGATACGGTCTGGCCGCCATCGGTCCGGGTATAGGTGTGGGCATTGTCGCCGGCAATACGGTGCAGGCCATGGCACGCCAACCTGAGGTCGCCGGAATGCTCAGGACGACGATGTTCCTCGGCATCGCCTTCACCGAGGCGCTTGCCCTGATCGGGTTCGTTCTCTTCTTCCTGGGGGGCTAATGCACGCCTTCGCCCAAATCCACACCTTCGCCGCTGAAGAAGGCGATGGGGGCGGTCTCGATCTACTCCTTCCGCCGCTCAATGAGTTGATCGCGGGGATTATCGCCTTTGCGATCGTCTTCTTCTTCATCTGGCGTTGGGCTGTGCCGGCGTTCAACAAGATGCTGGAGCAGCGACAGGCGGCCATCGCAGGCCAGATGTCGGCCGCCGAAAAGGCGAAACAGGAGGCCGAGAGCCTCCTCTCCGACTACAAGGCTCAGCTCGCCGATTCCAAGGCCGAGGGGAATCGGATCATCGAAGAGGCCCGCACCACCGCCGAGCAGATGAAGGCAGAGGTTCTGGCCAAGGCCGAGGCCGACGCCCAGCAGATCATCGCCAAGGCACGCGAAGAGGCTGAGAGCGAGAGAGACCGCGCCCTCGCCGACGCCAGGAAACAGGTCGGTTCGATCTCGGTCGATCTCGCTAGCCAGATTGTTGGCGAATCACTCGATGCCAAGACCCATGAGGCCCTGGTGAATCGCTACCTGGCCGACCTGGAGAAGCTGTAGATGGACGACCGGATCAACGGATATGCAAAGGGATTCCTCGAAGTCGCTCGCGCTGAAGGTGTCCTCGAGTCGGTGGAGAGTGAACTGTTCTCCATCGCCGAGGCGTTCAACAACGCACCGGAGCTTCGCTCGGCTTTGACCGACCCCCAACTTCCCGTTGAGAAGAAAGCCGCAATTCTCGATGAGCTCTTGGAAGGGAAAGCTTCTTCCCTCACAGTGGGCCTGGTCCAACTTCTGGTAGGACAGGATCGTGTGTCCGAGCTCCCTTCCATTGCCCGGGCTCTGGTCGAGAATGCCGCCTCTTCACGGGATCACGCGGTAGCTGAGATCCGGTCCGCTGTCCCCCTCGATGAACAAACCGTCGAACGTCTTGCTGCTGCTCTTGGCAAGGCCACCGGCAAGAGGCTCGAAGTGAAAGTGATCGTGGACGAATCCGTGGTAGGCGGAATCGTTGCCCGGGTTGGCGATACGGTCATCGATGGTTCCATCGCCAACCGTTTCAATTCGCTACGGCATGCCGTCCAGAGTCGCTGAGGAGATATATGTCTGACCTGACAATTACCGCCGATCAGATCACCTCCACACTCCGCACCCAGCTCGAGGGCTGGAAGCCGGATATGGGGAAGGAAACCGTCGGCTATGTGACGTCGATCGCCGACGGTGTAGCCCGCGTGAGAGGCCTCCCTTCGGTGATGGCCTCCGAGCTCCTCGAGTTCCCCGGCGGACTCGCCGGTGTCACTCTGAACATCGACGAGGACGACCTCGGTGTTGTTCTTCTCGGCGAGGCAAGCCACATCGGAGAGGGTGACCCGGTCAAGCAGACCGGCACCGTCCTCTCTATACCGGTCGGCGATGCCCTGTTGGGCCGGGTGGTCGACCCATTGGGCAATCCCGTCGACGGCAAGGGTCCGATCGAGACCACCGAGCGCAGGCTCCTCGAGACCCAGGCGCCCTCTGTTGTGGAACGTCAGCCAGTGAGCGAGCCGCTCCAGACCGGGATCAAGGCGATCGACGCCATGACCCCGATCGGCCGCGGCCAGCGCCAGCTGATTATCGGTGACCGCCAGACCGGCAAGACGGCGATCCTCGTCGACACCATCATCAACCAGAAGACCAACCAGGCGACACCCGATGCAGTCAAGTGCATCTACGTCGCCATCGGCCAGAAAGCCTCGACTGTCGCCGAGATCGTCCAGGCGCTCGAAGAGGCGGGTGCGATGGAGTACACGGTTGTGGTCAACGCCCCGGCGTCGGCCGCTCCTGCGCTCCAGATGTACGCCCCTTATGCAGGGTCGGCAATCGGTCAATACTGGATGTACAACGGCGAGCACGCCCTCGTCGTATTCGACGACCTCTCCAAGCAGGCAGTTGCATACCGTGAGATCTCCTTGTTGCTCCGCCGTCCCCCGGGACGTGAGGCGTATCCAGGAGACGTCTTCTACCTCCACAGCCGTCTTCTCGAACGCTGCGCCAAGCTCTCCGACGAGTTGGGCGGCGGGTCGCTCACCGGTCTCCCCGTGATCGAGACCAAGGCCAACGACATCTCGGCGTACATCCCGACCAACGTGATCTCCATTACCGACGGGCAGGTGTTCCTGGAGACCGACCTGTTCTATCAGGGAATCCGACCGGCGATCAACGCCGGGACGTCGGTCTCCCGTGTCGGTGGTGCCGCGCAGATCAAGGCGATGAAGAAGATCGCCGGCCCGCTGCGCCTCAACCTCGCCCAGTTCCGTGAGCTTGCCGCCTTTGCCGAGTTCGGATCTGAGCTCGACGCCACCTCTCTGGCCCAGCTGGAGCGGGGGCGCAGAGTCGTCGAGATCCTGAAACAGCCCCAGTTTGCGCCGGTTCCGGTCGATGAGCAGGTGCTCGTCATCTACGCGGTCACCGAGGGTTATCTCGACAAGGTCGACGTCGACGATGTTCATCGATTCGAGACCGAGCTCCGAGAGGCTTTCCGCACCCGGTACAGCGCGATGCTGGCAACGATACGTGACACCGGTGGCCTGCCCGAGGGTGATGGGTTCGACGAGGCTGTCGCCGAGTTCGCGGCCAACTTCGAAGGAAGCCCGGAGAAGGAATAGCCGGTGGCATCAGCCCAGCTTCGCGATACCCGGCGCCGGATTAAGAGCGTCGAGGCAACCAAGAAGATCACCCGCGCCATGGAGCTGATCGCGGCAAGCCGCATCCCCAAGGCGCAAGCCAGGGTTCTTGCCTCCCAGCCGTATACCGCAAAGCTGATCGAGGTGATCGAGAACGTGGGCGGCGCAGGAGCGGCGAGCTCCCACGCCCTTCTGGAACGGCGAGAGGTGAAAACGGTGGGAGTTCTCATCGTGACCTCCGACCGGGGTATGGCCGGGGCCTACGCCTCGAACATCATCCGACTCGCCGAGGCCCGAATCGTCGAATTGGAGAAAAACAGGACCGATGTGGCCGTGTACGCGGTGGGGAAGAAGGCACAGGCATACTTTCGCTATCGGGGATACCGGATTGCACAGGCCTACCTGGGGGTCACCGACACTCCCGGATATGGCGATGCTCGCGCTATCGCCAACACCGCGATGGCTGCTTACGCTGAGGGGCGGATCGACTCGCTGGAGACTTTCTACACCCAGTACCAGACGGCGATGCGCCAGGTCCCAATCCAGCGGGAGATGCTCCCGATCACACCCCCCGAGTCGACCGGGGAGGGGGAGGCATCGGTCTCATATGAGTTCGAGCCGTCACCGGAGGAGATCCTCGACCGCTTGCTCCCCAGATATGTCGAGGCCAACATCTTCAACATTCTTCTCGAGGCTTCGGCTTCGGAGCACAGCGCAAGACGGCGGGCGATGAAGGCAGCAACCGACAACGCCGACGAGCTGATCCGCACACTGAGCATTCAGGCCAACCGCGCCCGTCAAGCCGAAATCACAACAGCCATCACCGAGATAGTCGGTGGGGCAGAGGCCCTGGCGGAATGAAGAAGCTCTCCATTCCTAAGGTTCTACGTATCAAATCTGATAGCTGGGGACTTGAGAATGACCCTTTCTGTCTGTCTCAGCTCTCATATGTGATACGCCCAGCATTAGGAACGCGTAGACAAGTCCGCAACACGAAGGATGCAACAAGATGAATGACGCCGTAAACGTAGGGCGAATAATCAAGGTGGCCGGGCCTGTGGTCGACGCCGAGTTTCCGCCGGGGAACCTGCCCGAGATCCTCAACGCCGTCGAAATCGACTTCTCTCTATTAGGGGAAGACTTCACTGTAAAAGCCGAGGTTGCCCAGCACCTCGGTGGCAACAAGATTCGTGCCATCGCCCTTGCCCCCACCGACGGGATGTCCCGGGGTGCTCCGGTGCGTGACACCGGGAGCCCAATCACGGTCCCCGTGGGTGACCAGACCCTTGGCCACATTTTCAACGTGTGGGGAGACTCACTCGACGCTCCCGACCTAGAATTCACCGGTGAGCGCTGGCCGATCCATCGCACCCCACCTGCATTTGAAGATGTCGAGCCACAGAAGACAGTTTTCGAGACCGGGATAAAGGTCCTCGACCTGATCTCGCCCTACCTGCAGGGTGGGAAGATCGGCCTGTTCGGCGGTGCCGGAGTCGGCAAAACCGTCCTCATCCAGGAGATGATCAACCGGGTTGCCACCCAGCACGGTGGTGTCTCGGTGTTTGCCGGGGTAGGGGAGCGCACCCGTGAGGGAACCGACCTCTTCCTCGAGATGAAAGAGACCGGGGTCATCGACAAGGCCGCGCTCGTGTTCGGCCAGATGGACGAACCGCCCGGTGTCCGCCTTCGCGTCGCCCTGTCGGCGCTGACTATGGCCGAGTACTTCCGTGACGTGGATCGCTTGGACGTCCTGTTGTTCATCGACAACATTTTCCGCTTCACCCAGGCAGGCTCAGAGGTGTCGACGCTTCTCGGCCGCATGCCATCGGAGGTGGGGTACCAGCCGACGCTGGCCGATGAGATGGGCTTTCTCCAGGAGAGGATCACATCGTTGAAGGGCCGTTCGATCACGTCGTTGCAGGCGATATACGTGCCGGCTGACGACATCACCGACCCCGCTCCTCACACGGCGTTTGCCCACCTCGATGCGACCACAGTGCTATCCCGCCCGCTGACCGCTCTGGGCATCTACCCGGCGGTCGACCCGCTCGATTCGAACAGTCGCGCCCTCGACCCCCAAATCGTGGGTAAGGAACACTATTTCGTGGCGACGGAGGTGCAGCGGATTCTGCAGCGGTACAAGGACCTCCAGGACATCATTGCCATTCTCGGGATCGACGAGCTTTCCGAGGAGGACAAGCTGATCGTGGGCCGGGCGCGTCGCATCCAGCGCTTCCTGTCCCAGCCGATGTTCGTTGCCGAGCAGTTCACCGGCCAGGAGGGGATCTACACCCCGTTGGAGGAGACGATTGCATCCTTCCAGGCTGTCATCGACGGTGAGATGGACCAGTATCCCGAGCAGGCCTTCTACATGGTTGGTGGCCGTGAGGATGTCGAGCGCCGGGCTGCTGAACTGACCAAGTCGGACGCTGCCTGATGCCCAAGCCGTTCCAGCTCGATGTGGTTTCGCCGGAGGCGACCGTCTGGAGCGGCCAGGCGACGATCGTCGTGGCCAAGACTCCGGAGGGTGAGTTGGGGATCATGGCGGACCACGAGCCTCTCATGGGCGCATTGGTGACCGGCCCGGTGAGCGTCGAGGACGAAGCAGGGAACCGGACCACAATCGGTGTCCACGGCGGATTCATCCAGGTGCTCCACAACCAGGTCACCCTGATCACCGACCGCGCCCAGATCGCCGAAGGCGGCAAAGAAGAGGCGCAGGAACTCGCCGAGGAACTGGCAGCAGCTCCGGAGGAATAACCCGTTCCTAATGAACCAGCGATCATATGTGATGGTGGGTTCAGATGGTGATCGCGAATTGTGTGAGCTCGCGGCCGCCACGTGAACCAATTGGGTTCAGATCACTCCATGGATTGGGCGAAATGGTCCGCGGTTTCCTGGAAGCCGTTGGCGATTGCCGCGGCAATGAAACGAAACCCGAACGAGGCCATGATCGACAAGGCTTCGACATGCATCGTGACGTCGATTCGTGTTCCGTCGTCGAGAGCTTCGAGATCGACGCGAACCCAGCCCTTGATTTCGCTGGTGGCGATATCCCAGGTCAGAGACGACTGATGTTCCCTCGCCCCCGGGGTTGCAGTGCCTTCGTATTGCCGACCGACGGCTGTTGAATGGAACTTGAAACCCACCAGTTGTCCGGAGTCATCGTGTCGGGGCTCGAAGACCGAATCGACACCGCTGATTCCTTCCCAGGTCTCCGGTACCTGGAGCCGATCCCAAACTTCAACGATGGAGGCGGTTGTCGACGCGCTGGCTGTGAAGGTCTGACCGGGCACCCAGGCACGATATTCGCCCCGATTGAAGAATGCGGGTCGATCGGCAATAAGCTCAGACCATGCCAGGACTTCTAGCTTTTCACGCCCATCCCGACGACGAGACCATTTCCATGGGCGGAACCATGGCCAAATACTCGTCGGCGGGGATACCCGTAGTCGTAGTTACCGCAACCGACGGTGCTCTCGGAGAAGTGCACAACTACGACGATCCGGAGCCGATCAAGGAGCGCCTCGCGGAAGTGCGGGCCCAAGAGATCCGCGCTGCTCTCGGCATCCTCGGGGTGAAGGACCAGGAGTTTCTAGGTTACCGGGACTCGGGGATGATGGGCTGGGAGACCAACTACCACCCCAACTGCTTCTGGCAGGCAGACCATAAAGAGGCGGCGAGAAGGCTGGTTTCGCTGATCCGCAGGCACCAGCCGGACGTGATGACGATCTACGACCCCCACGGCGGGTACGGACATCCCGACCATGTGAACGTGCACCGAATCGGCATGGACGCTTTCTACGCATCCGACGATGTCATGCGTTTCCCGCTCGCCGATGGCGAGGAGTCGTGGCGCGCCTCCAAGCTTTACATGAATGCATGGCCTCGTCGGCGAATGCTTGCCTGGGCGGAGATGCGTCTGGCAGAAGGCTCGATTGACGAGGACACCGCAGCCCGGATGAGGCAGTCGGGTGTTCCCGACGACCTCGTGACCTGTTGGGTCGACGTTCGGGACCACATTGACACCAAGCTCGAGGCGATCCGTGCCCATCGCAGCCAGATCCCCCCCGACTGGTCGATGCTGGCGGTGCCCGACGAAAAGAGAGACCAGGTGCTGGGAGCCGAGGCGTTTGTGCGGGTGTTCGGTCCGGCCCCGGAAACGGAGACCGATTTGTTTGAAGGGCTCTAACCGCCCGTCGCCTTCTAGTCGGTCAGGGCCGTTGCGTTCTGGAGTGGGCTGAGCACACCGAGTGACTCGGCAATCACGATGAGGTTGTCTTCCAACTCGAAGACGAAGTCGACCGATGGATTGGTGGTGAGATGCCCCTTGCGGGTCACTCCGAGCAGGGTGGCCCCGTGGTTGCGCCGCAACATGGCTGAGACATCGTCCACGGGCTTGCCGAGGCAATCGTCGGGCAGCTGGACCCTGTAGAGCTCGGAGCCCTCACCGCCAGACACGATGTCGCTCACCAACTCCGAGAGCCCGGGATAAAGAGCAGATCTGGCGAGAAGGTGTGCCGCCAGCTTCGACGTCACCATCACCTCGTCGACGTTTGCCCGGCGGAAATGGGGAACATGTTCGGGGTTGTTCACCTCGACCACCGTGCGTACTTTTGGCGCAATCGACTCGATGGCGAGGACGGTGAGTATCGAAGCCATGTCGGCCTCCTTGGAGCCGTCGGCGGGACAGACGATCGCCGACATCGCATGTTCGATCCCTGCGCGCTTCAAATCGCCCTCGTTGGAGGGGTCCCCTTTGACGAAGTACACCGAATCGCCTGCGGGGTTCCTCTCCACGTCGCACAAAAGCACCACCTGTGCTCGGTAGTCGTCGCTTGCGAGCTCCTTGATGAGGTCTCTCGCTGTCGAGTTCCATCCGCAAACCACGATATGGTCTTCGTATCCAGAGGCTCCCATTCCCTGTCCTTCCTTTATTAGAAAATCGATGACGAATCCGACGAGCGCACCCGTGATAGTGGCGACGATGGTTACACCAAACAGCCCGAGCATCCATGAGACTGCCCAACCGACCGGGCCTGACACGTATGACGAATCGCCCTGACCGAGCACGGTTGTGACCGCCCAATAGAACGAAGCTCCGAAGTCGCCCAATGTGCGCTCTGTCTCTGCTGCCCACACCGCCAGTGCCGAAACTCCCAATATCAGCAACAGGATGAGCAGTACCGAGGTGAAGAACCGTCGGTCTAGTTTGTCGGCAACACGCCTCACATGCCACGACATCCGGCGCAGCAGGGGTGTGGCGAAGAAAGTTCTCAGTCTCCCCATCGGCGGTGACTCTACCCTCTAGCCGGCCTGCGCGAGTCGCTCGAACCAGGGGAGGTGGGCTCCGTTGAATGGAGCCGTGCCCATCTCGATCGCTACCGCAACAGCGGCTGTGGTCGATCTGGCCTGATCGACAAGCCAGGCTGGGTAATCGAGGGCGACCCGATGTTCGTCGAACTCGTCTTCGTCGAGGATCATGATCGTCCCATCGACCAGCTTCACCACGTCGAGATCTACGTCGATTGCTTCGTAGCGGTCGGGTGCCGGCCGGGTGGGAACGGTTGTGACGTCCACATAGATCTCGGTCTTGTCCGGCTCGACGTTCCAGATCGGGATCCATGCCTGGCCGGGCTGAACGAGTTGCACGAAAGGGTGTTTCCAGCTCATCGGGTCCTCCTCACCGCGCTGAATCACCGTCCCGGTGGGTGCACCCAGCCAGGTCCCGTATTGGTCGTCCCCGAGTAACACCATGTCGTGGCGCCAGTGGAGCGTGCGCGGGTATTTGTAGAACTGGAGGGTCACCGGCCGTGTCGTCGTCACTGACCCGCCTCGTTCACCGCGTTCTGCAGGTCTTCGGGAATCATGCCGTAAAGATGGGCATCTACCCACACGCCGCGCTTGGGATGCACCCGCCGCACCGTCCCCTCCCGGGTGAAGCCCGCACTTTTGAGGAGGGCGATCCCTGCTGCGTTCCGGACGAACACATCCGCCTCGAGCTTGACGACACCGAGGTTTGTGAAAGCATGATCGACAACGGCTGCAAGCGCCTCTTTCATTAGGCCTTGGCGCCAATATGGCGGTGCCAGCCAGTAGCCGACGTCGCATCGGCCCGCCGGTCCTCGCTGGCTTATGCCGATACTTCCCAATGGTGAGCCCAGCTCGCCGGCGATCTCGCCGGTGCGGTCACGGAGCTGCCAGTGGAAGCCGTCGGGAACAAATGTCCCGGTGGTGTGTTTCTTGAAAAAGTCAGCGATGTCTTCGACAGTCTGTGGCCCGTCCCAAAGAAGGTAATCCGTAACAGCCCTTCCTTCTTTGCCGTGGACGAAAGGGAAAAGAGCCTCGGCGTCAGAATCGGTCCCGAATGAAAGCTCGAGACGACTGGTGTGGAGAATAGTCTGGTTGGTGTCGTCCGGTTGTGGCCCGGGCTCAGTAATCACGATCGGGTCCCTCGTCAGATCGCCAACACACCCTGGATTGCCTCCATGCGCCGCACACGGTCCATGGTCACCGTACTGGTGCCGTCGAGCAGGGCCTCAGTCTCCTCGAGCACCGCTGAGATCGGGAACAGCTTGATCCAGCTGTCAGAGGTCTCGATCCCAGGACCGTCCAGGTTCCACCCCGTCATAACATCGGTGTGGCCGTCGAGTAGCCCGGTCACGGCGGTGAGCCCGAACCTTCCGGCGAGGAGACGGTCACGGAAGGAGGCGTTCCCGCCCCGAACCAGATGGCCCAGGATGGAAGCCCTCACTTCCAGAACCGAATCGACCCCGAGCTCTTCCCTCACCCTGTCGACCAGGGTCTCTGTGGGGATGGAGACCCCTTCGGCCTTGAGGATCAGCACCTGGGTCTTGTCGCGGGTGCCCTCGAGGCTGCGACGCAACTCCTTGACCACCGCTGCAACGATCTCATCGGCGGTCTTGTCCTGTTCGGGAAGCAGGACTGCGTCGGCAGCCGTAGCCACCGCAGCGGCCATGGCGAGGTAGCCGGAGTTCCTTCCCATCACCTCGACGATGAAAGCGCGGTGGTGGGAGCGGGCAGTATCGGAGATCTTGTCACAGGCGTCGACAATGGTGTTGAGCGCAGTGTCGACGCCGAGAGCTTCCCGGGTCAGCCCGATGTCATTGTCGATCGAAGCAGGTATCCCCACCACCGGCACATCGTGCTCTGCGGCGAGGACATGCGCACCCGCCATCGTGCCGTTACCGCCGATGACGATCAGCCCTTGGAGGGAGTACTTCTCGACGACCGTCGCTGCTTGGACTCTGCCCTCCTGCGTGTAGAAACGCTCCGAGCGAGCACTCCCGAGAAGCGTTCCTCCCAGCCCTCCGGAGTGTTCGACTTCGGCTATCGGCATTCGCGGGCCTTTCTTGCTGGACCGGCGGGTGAGTGGTTGAAAGTCACCGTCGATAAGGCCGTCGAATCCGTCCTGGATACCCCATACCGCCAGGTCGCGGGAGGCCGCCACCTTGGTCACGGCGCGAATGGCTGCATTCATTCCCGGGGCGTCCCCGCCGCTCGTGAGTACACCAATGGCCACGGGACGAGAGTAGTCAGATCGCACCCGGGTTCTGGCCAACGGGATTAATGAGCTGGAGTAGGAATGCCAGCATCCGTATCCTGAGCGCGGTGATCATTGTCCGCGACGTCCAGGTCGAGGTCGGGCCCCGGTTGTTATTGACCGGGGCTTCTTTCAGCGTGCAATCCGGAGACCGGATAGGTCTGGTTGGCCGCAACGGTGCGGGAAAGACGACGCTGATGAAAATCCTAAAAGGCGATCAGGTCCCGAGCGAGGGGTCAGTGCTTCGATCTGGTGTCATCGGCTACTTCTCCCAGGAGGCTGCCCTCCCCGACCTCGAACATGCTGATGCCACCGCGATGGAGAGGATCTTGATGGCCCGAGAGATCGGGGCCATGCAGCGCCGGATCGAACACGCCCGCAAGCGGCTATATGACCTCTCTGGAGAGGAGCGGGATCGCGGCATCCTCCGCTTCTCACGGCTACTTGACGAGTTCGAGGCGAAGGGGGGCGTTGTGGCCGAGGCGGAGGCGAAGCGAATGGCAGCCGCCCTCGGTATCGGCAATGACGAGCTCGACCAGTCGGTGGCAACGATGTCGGGTGGCCAACGGCGCCGTGTCGAGCTGGCCCGCATACTTTTCGCCGAAACCGACATCCTCCTCCTCGACGAGCCGACCAACCACCTCGACCTGGATGCCAAAGCGTGGCTGGTTGACTGGCTTGCCGGCTACCGCGGCGGCATCCTGGTTGTCTCTCACGACCTTCCTCTCCTGGATGAGGCGATCACCTCGGTGCTCGCCCTGGAAAACAACAAGATCGAGCCGTACCGAGGAAACTACAGCCATTACCTGGTCGAGCGGGAGCGTCGACGGGACCAGAAAGAGCGGGAGCGCAAGCACCAGGACGAGGTGATCGCCCGCCTTGAGGACAACATCCGTCGATTTCGGGGCAAGACCGAGAAGATGGCACGCGTTGCCAAAACGATGGAGACTCGCGTCGACAGGATGAAACGCGAACTTGTCGAGTTGGAGAAGCGGGGCAAGACCGTTCGAGTCGACTTTCCCCAGCCGGAGCCGTCGGGGCGGGTGCCGCTGGCCGCAACCGGGCTGGCAAAGTCGTTCGGGGACAACCTGGTGTTCGTCGACATTGAATTCGCCGTGGAGCGGGAGGAGCGGATGCTTCTCATCGGTCTCAACGGCGCCGGAAAGACGACTCTGCTCCGGATCCTTGCCGGAGTCGAGGATGCCAATCTCGGCGAGGTCTCGCTTGGCCATAATGCCTCATTGGGGTATTACGCCCAGGAGCATGAGCAGATCATTCCGGGCAAAAGGGTCATCGACCACATGGAATCTGCTGATCTCCCGGACAGCACCAAGCGCGCTTTGCTGGGTCGATTCCTGCTCGCCGACAAGGTGGAACAGGATGCCGCCACGCTCTCGGGCGGCGAGAAGACCAAGCTGGCGCTGGCAATGCTCGTCGCCGAACGACCCAACGTCCTTCTTCTCGACGAGCCCACCAACAACCTCGATCCCCAGGCGAAGGAGGCGCTCTTGGAGGCCCTCACCATCTACGAGGGGACCATCGTCATGGTCAGCCACGACACCGATTTCGTCGCCCAACTCATGCCCGACCGGGCCATGCTCATGCCGGATGGCGAGATGAAATACTTCGACGAGGACCTTCTCGACCTGGTTGCCCTTGCCTAAACTGACCTCAAGACGGGTTGGGAGTCGCTTCTCTGGCGCCCGAACTGATCTCGATGCCTCAGCTATCAAATATGAGACGTCGCGCCTTAGGAAGCGGTTTACAAACGAACGTTCGTTTGCTAACGTCGTGGTATGACATCCGAAGAGAAGTTTCAGGCGATTGTTGACGCCGAAGACAAGATCGAGCCGACGGATTGGATGCCCGAGGCGTACCGCAAGACCCTGATCCGCCAGATCGCCCAACATGCCCATTCCGAGATCATCGGGATGCAGCCGGAGGGCAACTGGATCACCAGGGCGCCCACCCTGCACCGCAAGGCCATCCTCATGGCCAAGGTCCAGGACGAGGCCGGCCACGGTCTCTATCTCTACTCGGCGGCCGAGACGCTCGGCGTCAACCGCGACGAGATGCAGGAACTCCTCCACAAGGGCAAGCACAAGTACTCGTCGATCTTCAACTACCCGACCCTGACCTGGGCGGACATCGGGACGATCGGGTGGCTGGTCGATGGCGCGGCGATCACCAACCAGGTGATGCTGACCCGGTGCTCATACGGCCCTTATGCCAGGGGGATGGTTCGAATCTGCAAGGAGGAGTCGTTCCATCAGCGGCAGGGATACGAGTCGCTGATCAGGCTCTGTCGGGGCTCGGAGGAGCAGAAGGCGCTGGCCCAGGACGCACTCAACCGTTGGTGGTGGCCGTCGCTGATGATGTTCGGCCCGCAAGACTCCGACTCGACCCACACCGAGCAGTCGATGCAGTGGAAGATCAAACGGGTGTCGAACGACGACCTCCGTCAGCAGTTTGTCGACATGACCGTTCCCCAGGCCGACTATCTCGGCCTCACCATCCCTGACCCCGACCTCAATTGGAACGAAAAACGCGGCCACTATGACTTCGGGGAGGTCGACTGGGACGAGTTCTGGCGTGTGGTCAAAGGCGACGGGCCGATGAACCGGGAGCGAATCGAGAACAAGACCCGGGCCTGGGAGGAAGGCGCCTGGGTCCGTGAAGCAGCCAACGCTTACGCCGCCAAGCAATCGAAGAAGGACGCCGCCTGATGACATACGATGTACCTGTCGCCCCCGGCGAGTCCGCTGATCTCGAAGAGCACATCGATACCGGGCGCGAGGCATGGCCGATGTGGGAGGTGTTCGTCAGGGCGCGCCGCGGTATCTCACACGTCCACATCGGCAGCCTCCACGCGGCCGATTCCGAGACCGCCCTGCAGAATGCCCGTGACGTCTACACCAGGCGCGGCGAAGGGGTGAGCGTCTGGGTCGTCCCCAGCGACGAGATCCAGGCCTTCGAGCCCGAGGATGCCGCCGACTATGTCGACGCCAACGAGAAGGTGTACCGCCACGCCACCGCGTACGAGATTCCCGACGAAGTGGGGCACATGTGAGCGAGGCCATTGTCTCCGGACCACCGCAGGGGATGCCGCTGCCGCAGGCGGACTCGCCGTCGGCAGTGCTCCTCGGCCATGCCGATGACAACCTGGTGCTCGCCCATCGCCTCGGCGAGTGGATCTCGAAGGCTCCAGAGCTCGAGCTCGACATCGCCCTCGGCAATATCGGCCTCGACTACCTCGGCGTCGCCCGTGCTCTTTATCAGCATCTAGGCAGGGCTGAGGGCAAGGCCGAAGACGAGTACGCCATGGGCAGGACAGACCGGGAGTTCCACAACCTCCTCCTCGTAGAGCAGCCCAACGGCGACTTTGCCCACACCATCGTCCGCCAATTCTTTTTCGACTGCCACCAGCTTCAGCTCTGGCCTGAACTGGCCGGATCCGACGACGAAATAGTCGCGGGGATCGCGGCGAAAGCGATCAAGGAGACCGAATATCACTACCGGTTCAGCCATGGCTGGATGCTGCGAATGGCGGGAGGAACCAAAGAGTCCAACTTTCGGGCACAGCAGGCAATCGACAATCTCTGGCGCTTCACCGGCGAGATCTTCGAGGGTGCTGGCTCCGGATATCGGGCTGCGTGGGACCTCCTGGTTGATGATATGTTCGCCGAAACCGGTCTGGCCAAGCCCGAGGATCCCTATCAGAAGACTGGGGGGCGGGTCGGATATCACACCGAGCACCTCGGCTACCTGCTCACCGAGATGCAGTGGATGCAGCGCACCTATCCGGGTCTGGAGTGGTGATGGTCGACACGCTTACTCACGCCCGCGAGGTGGTGGCCAGGGTGGTCGATCCGGAGATTCCGGTGCTCACCATCGAAGACCTGGGTGTGCTCCGCGCCGTCGAACAGGATGGCGATAGGGTCGTCGTGACGATCACGCCGACGTATTCGGGATGTCCCGCCATGGGCCAGATCGAAGACGACATCATCCGTGCCCTCAACCGGGCCGGTTTCGCCGACGTCCGCATCGATGTTGTCTATCAACCGGCGTGGACCACCGAGTGGATGAGCGACGAGGCCCGGTCCAAGCTCGAAGACTTCGGGATCGCCCCGCCGACCGCTCCGGCCGACGTGAGATGTCCCAAATGCCGCCACGGGGAGAGCAGGTTGATCGCCCAATTCGGATCGACCGCATGCAAGGCCCTCATGGTCTGCTCGGCCTGCGGTGACCCTTTCGACTACTTCAAGGAGCACTAGGTGGCCTCCCAGCTCACCTTCCACGAACTGAGGGTGATCGAGGTGACCCCCCTCACTGAGGATGCGGTAGCGGTCACGTTCGATGTCCCTGCCGATATCGCCGACCGGTTCGCCTACCTGCCCGGCCAGCATGTCACTGTGAGGAGTCTGGTCGACGACGAGGACGTCCGTCGCTCCTATTCGATATGCGCTAGCGCCAACAGCGGGAAGCTCCGGGTGGGCATAAAGAAGCTACCGGGCGGAGCCTTCTCCACATACGCCACCGAGCAGTTGAAAGCCGGTGACACCCTCGAAGTGATGGCACCTGTGGGTGAGTTCACCATCGAACCGAACCCGGAATCGACAGCCCACAGAGTGGCGATCGTGGCCGGCTCGGGGATCACCCCGGTCCTGTCGTTGATCGCCACCACCCTCGAATCCGAGCCAGAGTGCTCTTGGACGCTCGTCTATGGAAATCGCACGGCGAACACGGTGATGTTCCTCGACGAATTGGAAGGGCTCAAAGATCGCTACCCCGACCGATTCCAACTGTTCCACATTCTCAGTCGCGAAGGATCCGACCTTCCTCTGCTGTCGGGACGGATCGACGAGGAGAAGATTCGCACCATCCACCGCATGCTCGGCGGCCGCTACGTCGCCGGCTGGTACCTGTGCGGTCCCTACGAGCTGGTGATGCTGGCACGCCATGTGCTCGATTCTCTCGCGATAGACGAGGCGACGGTCCACGACGAGTTGTTCTTCGCCGGCCCGGTCGACACCTCCACCCTTCCTCCTGAGCCTCCCTCCGGTGAGGGCAGCGTGGACCTCACGGTGATCCTCGACGGCCGATCGGTAGAGACCCGGATGACACCTGAGACGTCGATTCTCGACGCTGCGTTGCGGGTCAGGCCCGAGATGCCTTTCTCCTGCAAGGGCGGGATGTGCGCCACCTGCAAGGGCCGGATCGAGGAGGGTGAGGTCACCATGACCAAGAACTACGCCCTGGTCGACTCCGAAGTCGAAGCCGGCTTCGTCCTCACTTGTCAGGCCCATCCGACGACTGACAGAGTTGTCGTCAGATACGACCACCGCTGATGGTATCCACCCGCAACACCAGGGCCGATGTAGTGGCCACCGCGGGTCGGATGTTCGCCGAAAAGGGTTACCACGGGACTTCGATGCGCGATCTGGGAAAGGAACTGGGCCTGCTCGGGTCGTCCCTGTACTCCCACATCGACTCCAAGGAAGACCTTCTGGTCGAGGTGGTAGACGAAGGTGCCCGCCTCTTTCTCGACTCCGCCGAGAAAGCGATGGCGGTGGAGGGGACGGCGGGGGAGCGGCTCAGGGCGCTGATAGCGGGCCATGTCGACGTAGTCCTCGACCACCAGGATGTGGTGCGAACGTATCTGAACGAGGCCCGGATGCTCGACGAGGGTCACCGTTCCCGGGTGGTGGAGTCCCGAGACGCCTACGAAACGATGTTCCGATCGGTGATCGGCGAGGGTGTGGACGCCGGTGAGTTCCGTGCCGACGTCGACCCCAAGATCGCCGCCATCTTCATCCTGTCGATCCTAAATGCCCTCGAACGCTGGTACCGCCCTGACGGTGAGCTGAACCGTGACCGGATCGTGGAAGCTATCTCGACGTCAGCAATATCGTCGCTTTCTTAGTAGCCGGGCCAGATGGCGTGCTGGGAGCGCGGCAGGCTCAGATGAGCGCCGCCGCGGCAAAAGCGAGGCCGCCTACCCCCATCATCGAGCTGACCGTAGCCGTCATATAGACCCGAGTTTGCGAACGGAGGGCTTCGTGGAACGCCCACAGCCTCTCGTCGAACGTGACCATCAACGACTCCATTCGATCCATCCGCTCATTGAGACGTGAGACGTCGGTTCTGAGCCCGGCGATGTCGGTCTTCAGCTCGGTTTTGATGTCCGAGATGTCCGCCTTGGTGGCAAGCTGTCCCGGATCAGGTGGTAGCAATTCCATCAGTGTTGCTGCCTGCTCGTCGCCGAGGACTTCCCTCAGCCTTACATACAGACTATCGCGATCACGGATTCCTGTTGTCATTGTCGCCCAACCTCACCGTTTCCATTCTGTCGGAAACGGGGGCTGGAGTCGAGACCTTCGACTCCGAGCTTCAGGAAGCCTTCGACCCGTTGGGACTGGATTCCTTTGACCCGTTGGGGCCGGACTCCGAGACGGTCCAGGTCCCCCTACTGGCGACGAGCTTGGCAAGATCGCCTTCTCCCTGCTTCTCTTTCGCCGCTACAACCTGCTTGTTGAACTCTTCGTCGTAGGTGGGTCGGTCGACGTTGCGGAAGATCCCGAGAGGTGTCGGGCCGTACGGGCCATGGGAGAGGCGTGACAGGGCAAAGGCAACCGATGGGTCCGGCCGGGTCTCGTCATGGACGATGATGGCCGAGGGATCGACCGAGTTGGAATCGACAACCGTTGCCTGGCCGTCGCGGAACATCACAGCCTTGGCGCCACCGTCGAAGACGACAGGCTTGCCGTGCTCGAGGTCGATCCGGTTATGGACCCGTTCCTCTTTCCCGGTCACCTGAATGAAGGCTTTGTCGTTGAAGACGTTGCAGTTCTGATAGATCTCGATGAGGGCCGAACCGTTGTGCTCGTAGGCTGCCTGGAGGAGCTTCTGGGTGTGGTTGCGGTCCATGTCGACGGTCCTGGCGACAAACGTCGCCTCGGCTCCGAGCGCCAGCGAGACCGGATTGAACGGATAGTCGATCGAGCCGAACGGTGACGACTTGGTCGTCTTGCCCGGTTCCGATGTCGGTGAGTACTGACCCTTGGTCAACCCGTAGATCTGGTTGTTGAAGAGGAGGATCTTGATGTTGACGTTGCGCCGGAGAACATGGATCAAGTGGTTGCCGCCGATGGAGAGGGCGTCGCCATCACCGCTGACCACCCACACCGAGAGATCGGGTCTGGTAACCGCGACACCGGAGGCTATTGCAGGTGCCCGACCGTGGATCGAGTGCATCCCGTAGGTGTCGACATAGTAGGGGAACCGTGCCGCACAGCCGATCCCAGAGATGAATACAAACTCTTCACGGGGGCGGCCGAGACCGGCCAGGAACTGCTGAACGGAGGCCAGGATCGTGTAGTCACCGCACCCGGGGCACCATCTGACCTCCTGGTCGGTCTGGAAGTCGCTTCGTGTGTAGGAGGGAGTTGTCATCAGATCATCTCCATGATTTTTTCGGTGATCTCGGACACCTTGAACGGCTCTCCGGCCACCTTGTTGAGGCCGGTCACGTCGATCAGGTATTCGGCCCGGATCACTTTCAGCAATTGGCCGGTGTTGAGCTCGGGGATCAGGACCTTGTCATACGATCGGAGGACGTCCCCGAGGTTGTTCGGAAGCGGGTTGAGGTAGTTGAGGTTGGCCGTCGCCACTTTCTTGCCCTCCATGCGGGCTCGACGGGCAGCTGCCCTGATCGAACCGCTGGTCGAGCCCCAACCGAGGACCAGAAGCTCGGCGTCTTCGTCACCGCCCACCTCCATGTCGGGGATGTCGTTGGCGATGTTGGCCACCTTCCATGCCCGGGTGTCGGTCATCAACTGGTGGTTGTTCGGCTCGTAAGATACGTTTCCGCTAATCGACTCCTTCTCGAGGCCCCCAATGCGGTGTTCAAGGCCGGCTGTACCCGGTATCGCCCAGGGCCGCGCGAAGGTCTCGATGTTCCTCATGTAGGGGAGGAAGCTCCCGTCAGGGCCGTTGGGATGTTTCGCAAACTCCACCGGGAACGGCTCCAGCGAAGTGACATCCGGCAGCATCCAGGGCTCGGACCCGTTGGCGACGTAGTTGTCGGACAAGAGGATGACCGGGGTCATGTACTTCAGTGCGATCCGGGCCGCTTCGATAGCCATGTCGAAGGCATTGGCCGGGGACGAGGCCGCCAGGACGGGCAGAGGCGCCTCACCGTGGCGCCCGTGCAGGCTGAAAAGGAGGTCGGACTGTTCCGGTTTGGTGGGGAGTCCGGTGGAAGGGCCACCCCTCTGGACATTGATGACGATCAGTGGCAACTCGGTCATGAACGCAAGAGAGATCGCTTCCGATTTCAGGGCGATCCCCGGGCCCGAGGATCCGGTTACAGCCAGATTTCCCGCAAAGGCGGCTCCGATGGCCACGCCCACCCCTGCAATCTCGTCTTCCGCCTGGAAGGTGCGTACCCCGAAATTCTTGTGTCGGGAAAGCTCATGGAGGATGTCAGACGCCGGGGTGATCGGGTAAGTCCCGTAGAACAGGGGAAGCCCCGACAGCTTCGAAGCGGCGATGAGGCCCCACGCGAGGGCGGTGTTCCCGTTCACGTTGGTGTACGTGCCCGGTCGAAGGGTCGCCGGCTTGACCTCGAAGGTGATCTTGGTCGCTTCGGTTGTGATTCCGAAGTTGTAGCCGGCCTTGAATGCCGCGACGTTGGCTGCGACCACTTCCGGCTTGCCCGCAAACTTCTTCTCCGCCCACTGGATGGTCGGCTCTGTTGGTCGATGGAACAGCCAGGCGAGGAGGCCAAGTGCGAAGAAGTTCTTGGAGCGGAGGACACTGCGCCCGCTCACACCGGTGTCTTTGACCGCCTCTTTGGTCAGACTGTCCATTGGCACCTTGATGGTCCGGTACGCGTCGAGTGAACCGTCTTCGAGGGGGTTCTCGGTGTAGCCCGCCTTGGTCAGGTTCCGCTCGTCGAAGGCGTCGGTGTTGACGATCAGGGTCCCGCCCTGGCGGAGGTCTTTGAGCTCTTTCATCAATGCTGCAGGGTTCATCGCGACCAGGCAGTCCGGGGCATCCCCGGCGGTGAGTATGTCGAAGTCTGCGATCTGGACCTGGAAGCTGGAGACGCCAGGGAGGGTGCCGGCGGGGGCGCGGATCTCGGCGGGGAAATTGGGCAGAGTTGCCAGGTCGTTTCCGAATAGGGCTGAGGCGTCGGTGAAACGCGATCCCGCAACCTGCATCCCGTCACCGGAGTCACCGGCGAAGCGGACTACGACTTTTTCAAGCGATTCGGTTGGGGTAGATGAAGGGTCTTGTGTGGCGATCTCGTCGGCCACGGGTCACTTCCTTGTAGGGATTGCTCTTCGATTGTCGCGGCGCGTCACAGCCAACTCTGGTTTCTCTGAGGTGTTTGTGACCGTACTCCCGCACTTTGCTCGCTACCTGTCAGTGTATCCATCCCGTGGGATAGCTGAAGCATCAGGGAACGGTCGGGTCGCACTCCGGAACTGGGTCGTGTGATGCATATTGTTGAACAACTATCGACAAGAGATTGTTCCGCCTGTAGGCCGGTCAATCGATTGGAGCCGGGGTGAATCCGGCCAAACCTGCTCCCTCGACTTGGCGAGCAAGAGCCGCAAGTGCCAGATCCGATCCTGTCGGTCCGATCACCTGGACGCTCACCGGTGGCGCTCCCGTCCCGGCAAGAGGAAAGGCGACTGCGGGGAGGAGGGTGTGGTTGATGACGGAGGTGAACCAGGAGAGGACCGTCCGGTAATGGACACCGTCGATCAACTCGTCGCCGATCTCTTTCCGCATGGAGGGGACGGTCGGTGTGATCAGCAGGTCGACGGTTGCGAGCGCGTCGGCAAACCGGGAGCGGATCATCTCCTGCCAGTTCCGGCCTTCGGTGGCTTGATCGTTGGTCACCGTGCTTGCCTCATCGAGACGGGCTGCGACGTCATCACCGTAGGGCAGGCCCCTGCTACGAAACTCGCGGTGCACAGCGGTGACTTCCGGGGCGATCGCGTAGCCGATACGACGGTCAGGCAGGACGTCAGGGAGATGGATGGGGTTGACCTCATGGCCCATCGACCGGATCGCGACCAAGGCATCACGGAATGCGCTGGCGACCCCCGGCGAGACAGGTCCCTCGTCGTACCAGGGTTGGGGAATTCCGAACCGGAGTGGGCTCAGCTCCGGCGTCGGGCTGTTGTCGCCGGACATGACCCGGTATGCGGATTCCAGGATCGAGGCGGAGGCGGTGATCGGTCCCACAGTGTCGATTGAGGGGACCAGCGGGAAGACACCGTCGAGGGGGATGGAACCGTGAGTGACCTTCAATCCATAGCAGCCACAGAGGGCAGCAGGGACCCGAACCGAACCGCCGGTGTCGGTCCCAATAGCGAGAGGGACGATCCCGGCGGCGACCGCCGCGGCGGAGCCTCCAGATGACCCGCCTGGTGATGTTGCGGCGTCCCAGGGATTCCTCACCGGGCCGAAATGCGGGTTCTCCGAGGAGAAGCCGAAGGCGAATTCGTGGAGACCGGTACGCCCGATGATCTCAGCCCCTGCCGCCTCCAACCGGCTGACGGCTGGCGCAGTCCGGGCTGGCGTGTTCCGGTAGAAAGCAGAGCCGCATGTGGTCACCTTGCCTGATTGGTCGATGAGGTCCTTGAGAGCAACGGGGACTCCGCGGAGGGGGCCGGGGCGGTCGGATGCAGCCACCCCGCTGTCGATCGAGGTGAACATGTTGTACTTATCCTGCAGGGCGGCCGCCAGTTCCCTGGCGGCGCCAACACCGTTTCGCGAAATCACCTGTTAGAAGCTACCCGGTTCCGGGGCGAAGAGCTCTCACCCTGCCGGGTTGAGCGTTACTCCACTGCTTCCCGGAACGAGGGAGATCCAGATTTTGCCCGGTGGCACCGGGATCACATTCCCCGACGAGTCGGTGAGGGTGAACCAATCCGACTCGGTTTCGCGCTCCCAGGTTCCTTCGATGACTTCGCCATCGGCGAACACATAAGCCGTGCCGCTTCCGGTGGTCCGGGACGAAGGGAGGCCTTTGCCCCCTCCAGGGGGAGAAACCGAATATTGCTGAACGTTGAGCGCAACCATCACCGGGTAACCAAGCGGCGCCGTTGTGCCATCTTCGTTGCGGTATTGGGACTCGCTTCCTCCAACTGTGCGAAACCAGAGTCCCTCTGTCTCATCCCAGACCCAGACGACGCTGTTGCCTGAGAAACTGATCTGGACTGACTCGAGCTCTGTCCCGCCCGCAGGTAGGTCGCCGAATTCCCAGATCGGGCCGTCGAGGGGATTGTCGGGGTGCCCACGGTCGTCGGCATACTCCCGGAGCTGGTTGGTGTCGACGTAGAGATTATGAGGAGCTGACCTGAAGCCAACCCGGAAAGTCTCTGGTCTCACCTCCCCGGTCAGATAAACGTCTTTACCCCGGATCAGTGACTGCACCCACGACTGGGCTCCGGAGATGGAGAAGGTCGGCTCGTTCATAGCTGAGAGCAGGGCTCCATCGGTGGGCCGCCCAGAACGCATGGGGCCGAGATAGTCGGAGTCACTCTGTTGCCACATCGAGAGAAAACGGGTCACGCCCTCGACGAGTATCTCGACCACCAGGTCTGCTTCGTTCAACCCTGACTGCGGTCGGGCGTTGGGGTGGTTGTCGATCTTCACGGCAAGGACCCGACGTTCCAGCGTCTTCGGATCGTCAACAGGTAGCCCGTTGAGAGGCGATGTCCCGCGGTCGTCGATCGTGGTCGTAGGTGCGGTGGTGGTGGTGGTGGCCGCTTCAGTCGTGGTTGTGGTCGAAGGGGTGGATGACGTGGTAGTTGTTTCCTCCGCGTCGGATCCTGAACAAGCTGTGAGGAACAGTCCGAGCGCAGTCAGAAAGACAAGAGTTTTGCGCATTGGCGCGATGTTATCGGTGGCTGGTTTTAACCGACAGTTATCCCGCCGGTCACCTCGAGGTGGGGGAGGGCCGTCTCCGGCTGGTCGACGGAGAGTGCGAACTCGATACCGTCGCTCGTGGAGCGGAGGATGTATATGGCCTCGATGTTGACTCCGACGTCGGCAAGTAGTCTGGTCATGTTTGCCAGCTCGCCCGGCCGGTGGGGGAGTTGCACGGACAGAACCCTGTTCTCATCGAATCCCAGCGCGGCCTCCTCCAGCACACGGCGGGTGGTGGCGGCGTCATCGACAATGAGGCGAACGGAGCTGTCCCCGTCGTGGCCATATGCAGTCAGGGCTTCGATGTTCACCCCGAAGGCCGCCAACGCCTCGGCGAGCGAAGCAAGGCGTCCCGGGCGGTTCTCCATCTGGACGACGAACTCGGTCATGCGTACCAGCCTACGCCGAACCTCACACCTCGTGCACAGAACCGCTTTCAAACCGGCTCGATCCTGCCCCTTTTGCTGAGGTAGCCGTGCCAGATGAGCCTTGCCGCGACTGACCTGACGGGATGCCAAGGTCGGGAGAGGATCTCTAATTCGTCAGCGGTGGGGGTTGTCTTCATGGTGAGCGCCTCGCCGGTGCCGACCTGAAGGGCACGATCGGTGACCGGGAACACATCCGGGCGTCCCTCGGCCGCCAGAAGGTATGCCTCCGCCGTCCACCGCCCGATTCCTTTGATCCTCTGTAGCACCGCTGATGCTTCGTCAAAGCCCATGGCTCGCAGGCTTTCGAGATCCAGGTCACCGTCATGCACGGCCTGTGCCAAACCGACCACGTAGCCCGCCTTCTGTCGCGTAAACCCGATTCCTTTCAAGTTTTCTTCGTTGTATGCGAGAATGTTTTCCGGCGTCACATCCGTCACCATGTCGCGCAGCCGCTCATGCACGGCCGCCCCCGACTCGAGCGAAACCTGCTGCTCCAGAATCAGCAGAACCAGCGTCTCGAAACCCGGGGTTCGCTGCCAGAACTCGGGGATTCCGTGCCTGGCCACGATTTCGGCGAGGGCGTTGTCCTCTCTCGTCAGAAGATCGACTCCCTGCGAGAAAGTCTCTTCATCGAGGAACATGACCATAGGAAGCAAAGTGTTTCGGTCTACCGGGCCGAACGCCCTGGAGTCGACGGCGCCGGCTGCAGGATTGTCGGAGAGGACCCAGGCTTCGTCTTCGGCCAGTGTGTACATGCCCTTGTCGGTGACAATGGTGTCGCCGGCGAGGGCGGCCAATCGCTTGACGAGCCAGAAGTCGGGACGCCTGGGGTGGGGGAGTGCGACGATGTTTCCGCGTTCGGCGATCCGGGTAGATATCGCGACGAACTCGTCACCGGGTACCAGGGTTGGAATCATCGATTCCTCCCTCACATTGAAACGTTGCATCGCCATATTCCTGATAGGAGTATGGTCAGATGCAAACCATTTGAAGGAGATGCTTTGCGACAGATAACAATTGCACACGCCCACTGCGACCTCTACTGCGGGGTCTACGACCCGGCTCAGGCCAAGATCGAAGCCTTGTCGGTGCTCAAGATCGCCCAGAAGTATCAGGAGTCCGATGACGAGGTATTCAAGGCTCGCGCAATCCAGCTAAAGGAGGAGCGGGCCGAGCTTGCAAAGCATCACCTGATGGTGCTCTGGGCCGACTTTTTCACAGCCGACCACCGCAGTGAATTCCCCGATCTCGATGACCTCTTCTGGCGTGCGATTCACCAGGCCGGGGAGGCGAAGAAGTCGGTCGATCCCGCCGATGGCCAGAAACTCGTTGACTTGATCGATGAAGTTGCCGGGATCTTCTGGAAGACCGAGAAGGCGAAGACAATGGGTGTCTACCCGGTCTGATCCTCGGAGGGCAATTTGTTTGGAGACCGCTTGTCCTTCGGCCTGAGGCGGGCGGTCTTCTCTTTGACCCGTTCCACGACCCGCTCGGCCCAAATGAACTCGCTGGCTACCACGGTGATGCCGGCGAAAATCGTCAGCAGCCCGGGGCCGGGCAGCACCAGCATCGGGATGCCGATGAGGACCAACCCGCCCCCGGCAGCGATCCTGGTTGCCCGCTTGATGGGCGTCTTGTTCATGGTCTCAGAATACGGCCCCGCCGAACCTGTGTGAATGGGGGTTGACCCCGATTCGACCCTGACCCTGCGACAGCTGGTCAGTCGTCGAGGACGTCCGGGTCGAGTTTGGTGAACAGGGGGGTGATCTCATTCAACACAGTCCCACCAGACACCTCGGGACGGGACCATGAGGCCGGTGTCGGAGGCAATGCGAGCATGGCCCCCAAGTCCTCGGTTGCGTCAGGCATGTACGGGGAAAGGGCCACACGGATCCCGCTGATTGCTTGCACCGCTGTCCACAAGACAGTTCCGGCGCGATCGGCGTTGTTGTTGATCACTCTCCACGGCTCCTGAGCATTGAGGTATGCGTTCACTTCAGTGGCGGCATGCATTGCGACCCGCAGGGCGGCCCGTAACTCAACTGAGTTCATCAGCTTTCCGGTTTCGACAAGGGCGGCGTCGGTTGCTTCGATCAGTTCCCTGTCGACGGTCTCAATGTTTCCCCTGTCCGGCACCTTGCCTTCGAAGTTCCTCGAGGTCATAGTGAGCACCCGGTTCACCAGATTGCCCCAGGTGGCGACGAGCTCCTCGTTGACCCGCCTGATGATTTCCCCGTCGCTGAGGTCGGTGTCGTTCTGTTCCGGCAGCACCGAAGCCACGGCGTACCTGATTGCGTCGGTGTCGAGACGATCGAGATACCAGCCGATCGACCGTCCGACCCCTCGACTGGTCGATGCCTTCTCGTCTCCGAATGTGACGAAGTGATTGGCGGGCACGTTCGTGGGAAGGTTCAGTCCTTCGTAACCCATGAGCATCGCTGGCCAGATCACGGTGTGGAATGGGATGTTGTCCTTACCCACGATGTAATACGACTCGGCTGACGGATCGGTCCACCATCGCTCCCATGCGTCGGGTGTCCCCTGATTCTGAGCCCATTCCTTTGATGCCGACAGATATCCGATTACCGCGTCGAACCACACGTAGATTCGCTTGCCCGGGCCGAGGTCGTCGACGGGGACCTCGACGCCCCAGTTGATGTCACGAGTGATGGCGCGGTCCGGGAGGCCCTCTTCGATCATGCCCAGCGCCCAGTTCTTGACATGCTTGCGCCAGCCGGTGCGACCCTCCAACCACTCCTTCAGCGGATCAGAGAGTTTGGAGAGCATGAAGAAGAAGTGCTCGGTGTCTCTGAGCACCGGTGGGGTACCTGACAGTTTGCTACGCGGGTCGATCAGATCCGTAGCATCGAGGGTGCGCCCGCAGTTGTCACATTGGTCGCCACGGGCTCGTGTGTACTCACAGTGCGGGCAGGTCCCTTCCACGTACCTGTCGGGAAGGAATCGGCCGGCTTCGTCGTCGTAGAACTGGCTAGTCGTCTGCTTCTCCAGGAAACCGTTCTCGAGGAGCTTCAGAAACATGTCTTGGGTGACTGCAGAATGGTTCTCGGTCCCGGTCGATGTGTAGAGATCCCAAGAGATCCGTAGCCGATCCCAGTTGTCGAGGAACTCGGCGTGGTAGCGGTCCACGATGACCTGGGGCTCCACACCCTCCTCGTCGGCTCGCACCGTTATCGGCGTGCCATGGACGTCACTGCCGGAAACCATCAGCACCTCGTTCCCGGCGGTCCGGTGATAGCGGGCGAAGATATCGGCGGGAAGGTAGGCGCCGGCGAGGTGGCCGAGGTGCCTCGGCCCGCTGGCGTAAGGCCAACCCACTGCAACAAGGATTCGTCTGCTCATGTCATTCGGAGGCTAACCAGTTGTCTTCCCATTCTCGCAAGACTCACGCAGTCGATCGGGTCCCTGGTGTCGGGACGTAACCAGCCATGCGCTCGGAGAGAGACACCCCAGCGAGGATGAGGATCGCACCGACGACCATGATCCAGGTGAAACTCTCGCCGAGGAAGATCAGGGCCCCGATAGTGCCGAGGACTGGAACCGTGTAGCCGATGATGGCCAGCCTGCTCGCGGGGTTGATCTCGGCGGCGAAGAGAAACGAGGCAAAGGGGAGAGCGGTCCCGACAACTCCGCTGGCGACAAGCAGCCACCAGAGACTGCCGTCGATCGCACTTGGCCTACCGCCACCAACAATCGCAAGGCCGATAAGAAGAGCGAGTAGACCGAAAATGAATTGGGGGAGGACGAGTCGGGCCGGAGAGATCTGAACCGAAAAGCGGCGAGAAACCGCACCTCCAAGTCCGGCGAGCATCACCCCGGCAAAGGTCAGACCCACTCCCAGGAGCAGCGTGTTCGGCGAAGGTGCCACCTCGACGCCTCCGCCAACCAGCAGTCCAATGCCGCAGAGTGAAAGCACGAAACCCGGAATGATCCTTGATCGGAACTCTTCGCCCGGTACGACCCAATGGGCTGCCGTGACAGTCGCAATCGGGATCAAAGAGATGAGGAGGCTACCCATGGTTGCCGGGATGTACTCCAGGCCTTTGGTCATCAGGATCGTCGGGACGGCCATGTTGAGAACACCGAGAATCGCCCCGGCTTTCCATACCCTCAACTCGGGTCGGTGCAGTCGTCCCGTGGCGGCGAGAAACGCGATCAGGGTCAACAGCCCGACGAAGTAGCGGATTGGGAGAAATCTGAAGGTGTCGAGCCCGGTGTTGAGCACAGCCTTGCTCAAGACGTTGGAGGCGCCCCACCCGAAAGTAGCGAGGAGAAGCGGCGTCCACGGGTTCATGAGCCGGTTGAGGCTACAGCCGTTTCAGAACTTGCCCTAAATAATTTGGCCGGGAAGGCCGATAGTCTTTCCATTATGCGTTTCAAACTCGCGGCGCTGATAGCCGCACTCACACTTGTTCTTGCAGCCTGCAACGGCTCGGAGGCCGCGAAGTCCACCACTACGGCAGCCGGTTCCGGCGTTGAGGCGACCACAACCACCCAGAGTGCTCCGGCTCCGGAGGAGATGCTGCTCACCTATAGCCTCTCGGCCGGTGACACCTTTGTCTACGAAGTGGTTATCAATCAGGAGGTCGAGATGTCGTCCGAGGGCGAGGGCTCATCGTTCGGTGAGGAAGAACTTCCGGGTTCCGCCTCGGTCGAGCTGACAGCCAGCGGAACCTTCACTTTCGAGGTGTCCGATGGCCCTGAGCCCGGAACGTATGCGGTAACCATCACCAGCGACCTGACCGCGGTCAACGCCACCGGGACGGTCGATGGCGAGGCGATCGACTCTAATGAGGCACCGGAGTTCGCAGAGATCGAGCCCGTATCCGTGACTGTTGTGGTCGACGAGCAGGGCAATGTCATTCCGGACTCTCCGGGTGTCGACGATCCGTTTGCCGACCTGTTCGGTGGCATGGGTGCCATGGGCCCTGGAGCAGTGCCCGGTGCGGAGCTCGGCCAGTTCTTTGGTGCACCGTTCCCCGATGATGAGGTTGCGGTCGGCGATACATGGTCCGACACGGTCGAAACTCCGGGACTCGGAACCGAGCCGATCACGACTTCGATCACGAGCACTGTGACAGAGGCGGGCGAGGTCGACGGGGTTGAGGTCCTGGTGGTGGAGAGTGATGTGGTCGTCGACCCGTTCGAATTCGATCTCGGTGAGTTCTTTGTCGGGCTCTTCTCCGGCTTCCTTCCCGACGACGCCACGGCAGAAGAGCAAGCGGAGATCGACGCTCTCGTCGAGAATCTCCGGTTTGTCATGTCCTTCGACGAGAGCGGCTCGCATTCGACGACCTACTTCGACCCCGCTGCGGGCATCTCGCGCCAGTTCGACGTCACCTCATCGAGCAGGATCGGGATGGACGTCAACTTCCCGGACGAGGAGACCGGCGAGTTGATGGGGTTTATCATGGACATGGCTATCGAGCAAACGGTCAGCCACAAGCTCGTCGACGGCCCAGCTGCCTGAAAGTCCTGCACCGGGGTCTAATACGCCGGGACGATAGGATTAGCAGGTGACCCTTGCATCGCAGCGAAGTTCGATACTGCCAGATCGGATAACCACCCCCACTCTGCGGACGTTCCTTCGCAGCGTCCCTTCGGTTGACGACGTCGGCGCCCAGGAGAGGGTTGCGTCGCTATCGACGCGCTCCATCAAGCGCGAGTCCAAACTCGACGCCCTGAATCTCATTATCCGAATGATCGATCTGACCACCCTCGAAGGCCAGGACACTGCCGGCAAAGTCGCGCAGATGTCGGCGAAAGCGATCCGGCCTGACCCACTGGACCCCGAGATCCCACCGACGGCCGCAGTATGCGTGTATCCCAACATGGTGAAGTACGCCGTCCAGGCTACGGAAGGGACGCCCGTCAAGGTTGCCAGCGTGGCCACCTACTTCCCGAGTGGGCTGGCGGACACCGATCTCAAAGTGGAGGAGACGGCGCGTGTAGTCACCGAGGGCGCCGACGAAGTCGACATGGTGATCGACCGGGGTGCCTTCCTGTCGGGTGAGTACTTCAAGGTGTTCGACGAGATCCGGAGGGTGAAGGATGCTTGTGGTGATGCCCACCTCAAGGTGATCCTGGAGACAGGCGAGCTCGGGAATCTCGACAATGTCCGCCGGGCGTCGATGCTGGCCATGGCAGCCGGTGGAGACTTCATCAAGACTTCCACCGGAAAGATCCAGCCGGCAGCAACACTGCCGGTGACGCTGATCATGCTCGAGGCGATTCGTGAGTTCTATGAGTCCACCGGGGTGATGGTCGGTATGAAGCCGGCCGGTGGGATCAGAACCTCGAAAGATGCCATCAAGTACCTCGTCGTCTTGAATGAGACACTCGGGACCGAATGGATGACACCTGACTGGTTCCGGTTCGGAGCTTCCTCGCTTCTGAATGATGTGCTAATGCAGATTCGATGGCTCAAGACCGGTCGCTACTGGTCGTCCGACTACTTCACCAAGGACTGAGAATCAATGCCTGAGGCTGCTGAAATCGCCAAGCCATCGTCCACCCCGCTGAAGTGGGAGTACGCCACCAGTACCGAGGCCACCGACATACTCGACCTCGAGTCGCGCTACGGCCTCTTCATCGACGGGGAGTTCGTCAAGCCGAAGTCCCGGAAGTATTTCGAATCGATCAATCCGGCCACCGAAGAGACGATCGCTGAGGTCGCCGAAGCCGGTGAGGCCGACGTCGACGCGGCCGTAGCTGCGGCGCGCAGGGCGCACAGTGATGTCTGGGGTTCGATGCCGGGGTCGGAACGGGCGAAGCACATATTCAGGATCGCCCGGATGATCCAGGAGCGCTCGCGCGAGTTGGCCGTCCTGGAGACTCTCGACGGCGGTAAGCCGATCAAGGAAGCCCGCGATGTCGACCTTCCACTGGCGGCCGCGCACTTTTTCTATTACGCAGGGTGGGCCGACAAGCTCGACTACGCATTCCCCGGAGTCCGCCCCGAGTCCTTGGGTGTGGCCGGCCAGGTGATCCCGTGGAACTTTCCGATGATGATGCTGGCCTGGAAGGTGGCGCCTGCGCTCGCCGCCGGGAACACCGTGGTCCTGAAGCCGGCCGAGACGACACCGCTCACTGCGCTCTTGCTGGGCCAGATCGCAGTCGAGGCTGGTCTGCCTCCCGGGGTCTTCAACGTGGTGACCGGCGCGGGAGACACCGGAGCCGCCGTGGTCGGCCACGAGGACGTCGACAAGGTGGCGTTCACCGGTTCGACAGCCGTTGGCAAGATCATTCAGTCACAGCTCGCCGGCACCAACAAGAAGCTGACCCTCGAGCTGGGTGGGAAGGCAGCCCACATCATTTTTGAGGATGCCCCTCTCGACCAGGCAGTCGAGGGTGTGATCAACGGGATCTTCTTCAACCAGGGACATGTGTGTTGCGCCGGCTCCCGTCTTCTCGTGCAGGAGAACATCCACGACCGGTTTGTCGACAAACTCAAGAAGCGTCTGGCCACATTGCGGGTCGGCGACCCGCTCGACAAGAACACAGATGTCGGGGCGATCAACAGCAGGGCACAACTCGACAAGATCAACGAATTGGTCGAGGCTGGCAGGTCGGAAGGCGCTGAGATGTACCAGCCCGACTGTTCCCTCCCTGAACGCGGGTTCTTCTTCCGGCCGACCCTGTTTACCAACGTTGCCCAGTCGCACCGGATCGCCCAGGAGGAGATCTTCGGGCCCGTCCTGTCCATCCTGTCGTTCCGCACTCCCGAGGAGGCAGTTGAGAAAGCCAACAACACCCCTTACGGCCTCTCGGCGGGAGTGTGGACGACGAAGGGCTCCCGCATTCTCTGGATGGCGGACCAGCTCAAGGCAGGGGTGGTCTGGGCGAATACTTACAACAAATTCGATCCGGCTTCTCCATTCGGTGGATACAAGGAATCGGGCTTCGGTCGGGAAGGCGGGCGACATGGGCTTCTTCCGTACTTGAAATGGAGTGAAGGATGAGCCGCCTCGACGTCAAGAAGACCTACAAGCTGTACATCGGCGGGAAGTTCCCGAGATCAGAGTCGGGTCGCACCTATCCGGCTCTTGCCGGCGACGGCACGGTCCTCGCCCGAGTCGCAGCAGCCAGCCGCAAGGACCTGCGGGACGCCGTCCGCATCGCCCGTGGCGCTCTCACCGGATGGTCGGCACGGAGCGGATACAACCGTGGCCAGATCCTCTACCGGATAGCCGAGACACTTGAGGATCGTTCCGGTACTTTTGTCGACCAGCTGACCGCGACCGGGTCGACCGCTGCCGCGGCCAAGAAGGAAGTGGCTGCTTCGGTCGATCGTCTGGTCTGGTATGCCGGATGGGCCGACAAATTCGCTCAGATCTACGGCAACCTCAACCCTGTCTCCGGGCCATTCTTCAACATCTCGGCGCCGGAGCCAACAGGTGTCGTGGGGGTGGTCGTACCCGAAGAACCCGGCCTGCTCGGATTGGTCTCCCGACTCGCTCCTGTCCTCGTGCCGGGCAATACCGCGGTGGTCCTGGCGTCGGAGTCGGCGCCGATGCCTGCAATCACCTTCTCAGAAGTGTTGGACTCCTCAGACGTTCCCGGTGGCGTCGTCAACCTGCTCACCGGGAAGAAGGATGCCCTGATCCCCTTTCTTGCCGACCACATGGACGTCAACGCCATCGACGCTGGTGGAGCCAGTCCCGATCAGGTGGCCAGGATCCAGGAAGGCGCAGTGCATAACGTGAAGCGTGTCGTCGTGCCCGATGAAACAGCTCAGAGTCCATACCGGATCGCGGCATTCACCGAGATCAAGACGGTCTGGCACCCGAAGGGCCTGTGACCCCGTTGGCCTTCGGCGGCGTGAAGTCATAACAAATGGACCCGTTAACCGGACTGATCGTCGGCAGCGGTTGGGCGTCCGGAATCAATCTCTACGGTGTGGTCGTCCTCCTCAACATCTTCGGGAGACTAGAACTTGGCGACGTTCCCGAAGCCCTGCAACGAACGGATGTGCTGGTCGTCGCACTCGTCATGTACACCCTCGAGTTCGTCGCCGACAAGATCCCCTATCTGGACAACATGTGGGATGTGGTGCACACAGCCATTCGACCGCTGGGGGCTGCCGTTCTCGGCGTCGTCCTCGTCGGTGACGCCGGTGGTGTCGGCCAGGCTCTTGCCGGTTTCGGTTCGGCGGGTCTCGCCCTCACATCCCATGCCACCAAGTCGACGACAAGGCTGGCGGTGAATACGTCGCCGGAACCGGTGAGCAACTCGATCGTGAGCCTCGCCGAGGACGGGCTGGTGGCGGTGGTCATCTTCTTTGCAGTCGAATACCCGGTTGTGGCGATCATCATCGTCGTGCTCCTCCTTGTTCTCGGAGTGCTGCTGATGCGGGCACTCATCGGTGCCGCAAGAAACGGGATCGAGCAGATCAAAAGCAGCTGGCGAAACCTGACTGCGCCATGACGGAATCTCCCTGTCCTCCCGCTTCCGCCGAGGTTGGTTCCTGCGCCCGACAAAGGAGGGCGGAGTTAGGAGGGAGTGGTCCGCTCGGGCTGGGAGCTTGAGTGCGGTTGGTGGGAGAGACGCGACTGCTCACCCGGTCGGTTTACGGTCCCCCTCTATCGTGACTTTGTCACGACATCTCCCCCATGCGACTTCGCATTTGGGGGAGAGACGTCAGAAGCCTTGCGGCTTCTTACTTGGGTGGGGTGTCCCAGTCTTGGACGTTCTTGCCTTCTTCTATCGCGAGGATGTCGAGCGCCGCGGTGGCTCCGGCACCTGCGGAGATTATTGCCTGGCTCCGTTCCGGGCGCGCCGATCTCCCGATGACATAGACACCTTTCATCGATGAGCGATAGTCCCGATCGACTTCGATGACGCCGTCGAGATTCGTCTTCAAATCGAGGCTCATCGCCAGTTCAGGGCTCTTCCCTTCGGAAAGGATCAAATAGTCGGAGTTGTGACTGCCACCATCGGTGGAGATCGCGAACCTGTTGGCTACGGAGACCCCGGTGACCTCTTCCTCACGGATCACCGTTCCAAAGGACTCGGCCTGTCTCCTGGCGATCTCTTGGAAGTCGCTCCCGTCTATCTCGGGGAGGCCCAGGTAGTTGTAGAGGTAGGCGTAGTGCATCGCAGTCTTGTCCAGCCCGAAGACCGTCACAGTTTGTTTGTTCTTCGCCAGAAACAAAGCTGCGGATAGGCCGCCCGGGCCGTCACCCACTATTGCCACTGATGCCATCTTGGTGCTCCTGTCGTCTGCTCGGATCATGT
>JBBDHT010000022.1:34967-36086 GCA_040880765.1 Acidimicrobiia bacterium
CCCACTATTGCCACTGATGCCATCTTGGTGCTCCTGTCGTCTGCTCGGATCATGTAAACGTACAGGAAGGCTGTCGTATGCCCACCCGGGGTGCTGTGGGATCATGAAGTGTGCTGAAAATTGCGATACCGATCACGGGGGCGCTCGACCTGAAAGGAACCCTTGCGCCTTTGCACGGAAATTTTCGGGATGACGGGTGGTGGTACAGCACGCGGACCGAGGAAGGCCCGGCGACATTGCGGGTTACCCGAAGCGATTCGGCTTTAGACGGAGAGGCCTGGGGTTCCGGTGCCGGGCTGGTGCTCGAAGCGCTGGCGGGGATCGGCGGCTTGAAGGACATGCCCGGTGCTTTCACAACCGACCACCCGGTGGTGTCGGAGTTGCACCGCAGGAATCCCGGGCTCCGCTTCGCCGTTTCCGGGGACGTATTCGCTCAACTGGCGGTGGCGATAGTTGGCCAGAAGGTGACTGGAGCTGAAGCCGGCCGCGCCATGGCCGGGCTCCGGCGCGTGTTCTCCGATTCGGCGCCGGGGCCTGCTGGGAGCCTCCGCCTTCCCCCGGACCCGGAGCGGTTAGCCGCAGCCAGCTATTGGGACCTGCACCCGTTGCACATCGAGAAGAAGCGCGCCGAGACTCTCATTGCGGCGGCGAGAAAGGCTGCAGAGATCGACGCTCTCGAGGGCGTCGCTCCGGACGTGGCCGGGAAGTTCCTTTTGAGTCTCCGGGGCGTCGGCCTGTGGACTGTCGCCGAGACCCTATCCCGAAGCCATGGCGACGCCGACCAGGTGTCCGTTGGCGACTACCACATCAAGAATCTCGTGGTCCATCACCTGACAGGGAAGGCCAGAGGCACGGACGAGGAGATGCTGGAGTTGTTAGAGGAGTTCCGGCCCCACCGGGGGAGAGTGGTCCGCCTGCTGCACAAGCTCGGTCACGCTCCGAAGCTCGGCCCCCGGAGCACTCCGCGCAACATCACCCGGATCTAGTGGCTCCCATTCGCTGTGCGGTCCGAATCTTGGCCGCAATGCCAGACCCACCGACAACGCTGTCAATGGCGCCAGAAACTTCATCGCTCGATCCACTCCGTGATCAGTGCACCGACGACGTCTGGCGAGGTGA
>JBBDHT010000023.1:0-5644 GCA_040880765.1 Acidimicrobiia bacterium
GCTGCGGCGCTGGCAGGCAACGGATTCGTCTTCGACGCATCCGACCTGATGCCCTCGGCCGTCGGTCAAGGCAGCTTCTGGGAGGGAATGGTCGAATGGACCCGTGGCGAAGCCACCGCCGACGTTCTCGCCACCATCGAAGCGAGCTGGCCAGCCGAGTAGAACCAAGCGATCGAGAAACGAAAGAGGGGTGGCCGGGCCACCCCTCTTTCTGTTTGTGTAGAGTCGCACCCGAGAGAAAGGAGACAGCTTGGTTGTGACAACCGACACAGAGGTCGCACCACCTCCCCCACCGGAGGCGGGTCCGCCGGAGGGTAAGTCGAATTTCGCAACGCACCTGCTTCGGATCGGTGTGTCGCTGGTGGTCCCGGTCTTGGCAATTATCGGGCTTTACTTTGCCGGGACTGTTGTGCTCGACGAAGACGCCAACCGCATCCTGGTTGTAGTCATGGCAATCATCATCGGAGTGGGCGGTGTATTCGGCCTCTTCCTCGGGATGGACAGGGTGGTCAACCGACTGCCGAAACGGCACCGGGAGCAGGTACGCCCGTTCGCTTTCGTCGGTCCGGCGGTGGTGCTCCTCGGCATCTTCCTCCTCTACCCGACAATCAACACCATCGTTCTCAGCTTTCAGGGCACCCGGGGCGAAGAATGGGTGGGATTCCAGAACTACCTGACAGTCTTCACCGACTCCAGCTTGCTCACATCACTTCGCAACTCGGTGGGTTGGGTGATTGTGGTGCCTCTCTTCTCGGTTGTGATCGGGCTTGCCTTCGCCGCCATGGCCGACCGTCTCGGGAAACGATCCGAGGCACTCTCCAAGACATTCATTTTCATGCCGATGGCGATTTCATTCGTCGGCGCCTCGATCGTCTGGCGTTTCGTTTACAGCTTCAGGCCCGAGGGCTTTGGCGAGCAGATCGGCATCCTCAACGGGCTATTCACCTCACTCGGCCAGGAACCTATCGCATGGCTCCTGCAGGAGCCCTGGAACAACTTCTACCTGATGGTCATCCTTGTCTGGCTTCAGACCGGCTTCGCCATGGTCATCCTGTCTGCGGCGATCAAGACTGTGCCCGAAGAGATAATCGAGGCGGCCCGAATCGACGGCGCCAGCGAATGGCAGGTCTTCCGCAAAGTGACCATCCCTTCGATTTCCTCATCCATCGTCGTGGTAGCGACAACGGTGATCATCACGGTGTGGAAAGTGTTCGACGTCGTCTTCGTGATGACCGGGGGTCGCTTCGGCACCCAGGTGGTGGCCGAGCGGATGGTCACCGAGTTCTTCACCAACCGAAATAGCGGCATCGGGGCGACCCTGGCCGTGGTGATGCTGCTGGCCGTGATCCCGCTGATGGTTCTCAACGTGAAGCGCTTCCAGGAGCAGGAGGAGACGAGATGACCGCTACCGCAACCACCGAGCGGCAGGTCTACAAGCCCAAGGAGCCAACCCTGCTCAACAGGATCTTCGACCGTTGGGTCTTGAAGCTCGTAATTCTCGTCATTGTCATTGTGTGGGTCGTACCGACGCTTGGGGTCCTGATCAGTTCGTTCCGGCCCGCAGGTTTGGTCAACTCGACCGGCTGGTGGACGGTGTTCACCAACTGGGGGAGCAACGAGTGGACGTTCGAGAACTACAGCACTGTTCTGGCCTCGGAGGGTTTCGGGAACGCCTTCCTCAACAGCCTGTCAGTTACGATTCCCGCCACCGTGATTCCGATCACGATCGCGGCCTTTGCTGCGTACGCATTTGCCTGGATGGACTTTCCGGGTCGGCAGTGGGTCTTCGTAGGTGTCGTTGCACTGCTTGTGGTCCCACTCCAGATGTCGCTCATCCCGCTGCTCCGGCTCTATGTCAACTTCGACCTGAACGGCACCTTTCCGGCGATATGGTTAGCTCACACCGGATTCGGCCTGCCTCTCGCCGTCTACTTGCTGCGTAACTACATCGGGTCACTGCCGTCGTCGATGATGGAATCGGCCCGGATCGATGGGGCCACTCACTACGAGATATTTACCAAGTTGGTGGTTCCGCTCTCAGTCCCGGTCTTAGCGTCGTTTGCCATCTTCCAGTTTCTCTGGGTGTGGAACGACCTGCTCATAGCCCTGGTGTTCCTCGGTGGAGAGCAGGACGTGAGGGTTGTGACCCTCGCCCTCCGCGACTTGAACGGATCGCGCGGTGAGGCGTGGCATCTGCTGACCGCCGGCGCTTTCATCACGATGGCACTGCCTCTGGCCGTGTTCCTCGGTTTGCAGCGATACTTCGTGAGAGGACTCACGGCAGGATCGGTCAAGGGCTGAACCAACCCATCAGTTACGCCGACGACAACCGTCACTCGTGACGCCGGAGACACCACCGGAGAACTTGAAAAGGGTATGGCTGGCGATCGGGATCGGGACGATCCTGCAGGCAATCAGCTTCGGGTCGCTCCTGCTCGGGGCCGTGGCGTCTCAAACAGACACTCCCGAGGCGGGAGGCCCCGCATTTGCCATCGGATTTGCATTGGTTCCGTTGGTCCTGGTCGTAGTTGCCTTCGGTTCGGGGAGGGTGGGGCCGGCATCGTCCGTCCTCAAAGGCATGGGCCTTTGGCTTCTTGTTGGGCTTCCCACCAGCTTGATCAGCCCTGTCACCGGAATCTGCGCGGGATTCACTGCCGCGACATCGGTCACCTTGCACCGCGCCGAGGGCATCCCCTTCAAGCCGCGGGTGGTAGCCATCGCGATGACCGCCGGTTATGTGACACTTCTTGTGGTGATTCTCCCCCAGGCTGGGGTCTTTGCGGGTGCCGTGACTCCGCTACTCGCGATCAGGGGAGCGGACATCTGGAGTGAGCGTCAGAACGCCAACAGGAGCCTTTCAGACGGGTGAGGCTCGTCAGGCAGCGAGAAATCCCTGGTACCAACGCCCGCTGTCCTTGACAGTCCGGCTGAGGGACTCGTAGTCGACCCGAACGATGCCGAACCGCTTGGAGTAGCCCCATCCCCACTCGAAGTTATCGAGCAGTGACCAGACGAAGTATCCGGTCACGTCGACTCCCGAATCGATTGCGTCTGAGACCGCCTGGATGTGAGTTTTCAGATAGTCGACCCGGTCGGTGTCGTGCACCGAGCCGTCTGCGGTGACGACGTCGGGGTAGGCCGCCCCATTTTCGGTGACCATCATCGGGATCGGCCCGTAGTCATCGTGGACCCTCTTTAGAGTTGCGGTCAGGCCCGCGGGCTCGACGCCCCAACCCATTTCGGTGAGCTTGCCAGGGGGCCGTGCCAGCACGGCTCCGGCGACGCCCGGCCAGGCGGCCATTCCGGGGCTGGCTTCCTCGAACTCGAAGTGGTTGATGTTGTAGTAATTGACCCCGAGCTCATCGATGGTCTGGACCGAAGAGGCAAGCTCATCGACGTCGATGACATCGGCGACTCCGAACCTCTCGTGATAGTCGAGGACCTTCTCCGGGTATGCCCCTGAGAACACGGCATCGAGAAACAACCTGTTTTGCACTGCGTCGACCGAGTCGGCCACATCTAGATCTCGGGGTGAGTCCGAAACCGCAGCGGCAGGTATGACGTTGAGGACAACGCTCAGGGACGATGCCTGCGATGGGTCCAACGACCGGATCCTCTTGACCGCCGCATGATGGGCAAGCATCAGATGGTGTGCAACGAGGTATGAGATCCCGGGGTCCTGGGTACCGGGCGCATGCTCACCCGAACTGTGGCCCAGGAATGCCGTGCACCACGGCTCGTTGAAGGTTGCGATGTGCGGGATGACGTCGGCCAGCGATTCGTAGACAATCCCGGCATAGTTCGTGAACCAATCCACGGACTGCCGGTTTGCCCAACCACCGCGGTCTTGCAGAGCCTGGGGGAGATCCCAGTGATAGAGGGTGGCGACCGGGGTGATACCCGCCGACTGCAACGATTCGCACAAGCGACGGTAAAAAGCGACTCCATCGTCGTTTACCGCCCCGGTCCCCTCAGGGAGGATACGCGACCAAGCAATCGAGAATCGGTAGGCATCCACACCGAGCTCGGAGAGAATATCAACATCCTCTTCGAAGCGGTTGTAGTGATCGGCTGCGACATCACCGGTATCGCCGTTGAGGGTCTTGCCTTCGGTGTGGGAAAAGGTGTCCCAGATCGACAGCCCTCTGCCCCCTTCGTGCGCCGCACCTTCGATCTGATAGGCCGCAGTTGCTGCTCCCCACAGGAACCCGTAGGGGAAATCGGAGGCTTTCATATTTTCGTGTCTCCCACCTGGCCGAGCCACCGTCTCGGAGCAGACGGGCGGCACGTAATTCGTATTCTCTACAAAGATACGGGAATACCGGGTGCAATCGGGAGGCGCGGACCACAGTCGGTGCTCCAGCGGCGAGAGTTTTCCGCTATGTTTCAGATCAAATCTTCATCCATAGGGAGTGACAAGAGATGGCAGCCATCACAATGGAAGACCTCGGCAAGATCTACGACGGGGGCACCCGGGCGGTCGGCAACGTCGACCTCGAGATCCACGACGGAGAGTTCCTCGTTCTCGTCGGGCCTTCCGGTTGTGGCAAATCGACCATTTTGCGGATGATTGCCGGACTCGAAGAAATCTCCGAAGGCACCATGAAGATCGGCGATCGTCTCGTCAACGATGTTCCTCCTAAAGACCGCGACATTGCCATGGTCTTCCAGAACTACGCCTTATACCCCCACATGAGCGTCTTCGACAACATGGCGTTCGGTCTCAAGCTGAGGAAGATGCCGAAAGAAGAGATCCAGAAGAGAGTCAATGATGCCGCCGACATCCTCGAAATTCGCGACTTGCTCGAGCGCAAGCCGAAAGCTCTATCCGGTGGCCAGAGGCAACGAGTCGCAATGGGTCGCGCCATCGTCCGCGAACCCGCGGCCTACCTGATGGACGAGCCGCTCTCCAACCTCGACGCCAAACTACGTGTCCAGATGCGGTCCGAGCTGGAGAGGCTCCACAAAAGGCTCGGGACGACAACTGTTTACGTGACCCACGACCAGGTAGAGGCCATGACACTCGGCGACCGGGTGGCGGTGCTGAGAGCGGTTTCCCCGAGGGCCCCCTACAACCTCCAGCAGGTAGGACCGCCGACAGAGTTGTACAACAGCCCCGACAACCTCTTCGTCGCCGGCTTTATCGGCAGCCCCGCAATGAATCTCGCCTACGGTCACCTCGAGACCGAAGGTGACAAGGTGTTTGCCGTACTCCCCAATGCGAAAGTCCTGGTGGGCAAGAAGGCACTGGACAAACACCCCGGCCTTGAGAACATGACCGACCATGAGCTGGTGATCGGAATCCGACCCAGCGACCTCGAAGCCGCAGCGGTAGCCGGCCACGACCCGGAGCGCTCGATGACCGCCAACATCGAGGTGACCGAGATGCTCGGTGCCGACACCTACATCCATTTCACAATCGACGGGAGACCGGTCATAACCCCTGATATCGAAGAGTTGCTCGCCGACTCCGGACAGACAGGTGAGTCGCTCGGAGACAAGACCAGTTTCGTCGCACGCGTCAGCCCCGACGTTCCCGTAGACCACGGCAGCAGCCTCGACCTCACCGTCGACGGCGACAAGCTCCTCTTCTTCGACCCCGACACCGGAGACCGGGTGGGGGTCAAGAAGATGGCCGCCGCAG
>JBBDHT010000024.1:0-1335 GCA_040880765.1 Acidimicrobiia bacterium
CTGCCCTTACAAGGCAGGGGTCGGCGGTTCGAGTCCGTCAACGCCCACCACCGATCAGGTACTGCCGCGATCTGACGACACGGTGAGAACCAGGCGGATGGCGAGGTCGATAGCCCACACCGCACCGGACAGCACCGCAACCTCTTCCCACCCCGCAGCCAGAGAGAAACCCGTCAGGTTGGCGGACAGGAGCGGGATCAACGGATTCCGCGTCATCCTGTCCATGCTGGGGGTGAGTGGGGTGCCGATGAGCACCGGGACCAGGTAGGCGAGGGAACCGGCGAGAACCTGGCCGACTCCGGCGACGACGGCCGCCGCGGTCCAACCGCTGAAGGGGATTGCCGCTCCGCCTGTCATCAGGTTCACCCCGTCGCCGACGGTCCAGGCGATGAGCCACACCATCCCCGCCGAAACCTGCAGGAAAGGGACTTTTCGCCATCCTTTTTTCCAGAGCCTGAACTCGATCCCGCTGAGGATGATCAGCCCGGCCAACCCGGTAACGAGTGTTCCCGCGCCCACCAGCCAGTTGGGCCCGAATAAGCCTGCGGCCATGGCCAACGCCGCAGCGATGCACATCCACCACCCGACCAGTGCCTCGCGGCCGCTGACGGCGCGGTGGTGGGCAACAGTGGGAAGAAAGGTGGGGATGGTCCCGATGATGGTAAAACCGACCAGGCCGACCAGGTTGAGATGAGAGTGGACCAGCCGGTGTGTCTGGTACTCCAATCCGGAAACGCCGGATCCGAGGAACGCTCCCAGGCTCACTCCCACAACCCCTGACGAGAAGGCGAGGATGTAAAAGCGAGCGGAGAGATCGAACCTCCGTAAGAGGCTGCGCCGGACCGTTCGGGCGACCGCAACTCCCAGAATCACCAATCCGGCAACCACCGAAACGGCTCCCGCCCAGACAAGGGAGGGAACCGACGTGGGGACACCAACCAATGCTGTGGCTACGCCCAATCCGATGAGCCATCGTTGTGCTGCGGCTGTCGACGCCTTTGGAGGTATGGCGGCAGCCCAGGTGATGGTGAACATCTGGCTTGCCCCTGAGATGGCGAGGAGGACTGTGCCTGCGGTAAATGCATGCAGCGGGCCCCACCAGGATCCTCCTCGGATCAATACGACGACGGTCCACACGCCTGCCACCACGGCGAACACAGCTGCGCCAAGGAAAGCCCGGCGGGCTATCGAGTGGGAGGCGATGACCCGATGGCCACGATCAGTGCTTCTAGACAAGCCTCATCTCCGAGTGCATGCCTGCGACCATAACCGGTTGTCCTGGCCTCCACCCCCTGACCTTGGTCCTCGGGGATAAGGGACCTTCGACCCTGTTTC
>JBBDHT010000024.1:1435-5509 GCA_040880765.1 Acidimicrobiia bacterium
GTGACCGAAGGTCCCGCCGAATCGGGTCGCTGCATCTTGCGTGACGCACCATGCCCCGGGGAAACACAGTGCGGTGTTCACGTCGTTTGGACTGACGCCCGGCGGGTGCTCGTCGATGGTCTGGCAAAGATCCCGGTGGAGCTGAGCTAAGGAGAAAGATGACTCAAACAATCAACCGTCCACCCGAAAAGGCTGGGTCGCCGCCTGCCGAGGCCAAAGTACCGAGCCATCCCCACTACACGCTGGGGACATTGGTGACTCTGGGCGTTCTCGGCACCGTCGCGGCGGTGATCCTGGCGATAGTCGCGCTTGGCATCACGGCCGGTCGGAACTCGGTGGACGACGCGTTAGTAGCTGACAAGGTCGACACCTTCCTCGCTGAGTCCGGCGGTGAAGTAGCCGTCGGGAACGTCGTCCCCGCGATGACACCGAAAGCCGAATTGCCGATCGCGCCCGCATCCGAGGTGAACGTTGCAGTCGCCCCCGAGATGCCTGCACCCTCAGGCCGCACCACCCAGGCGATCGTCGAAGTGGAATTTGAAGTGGTCGAAGGGGTCAGCGCCATCGATCCGGCCAACGGGGTGGAGACCGAAACGTGGGGATACCGATTGCTGGATGGTCCGGATGGAGTCGTGTCCGGGACTCCCGGGCCGGTGATCCGAGCACGAGTTGGAGATGTTCTCCGCTTCACCATCACCAACCCGGCATCGAATACCCACCCGCACAACGTCGACTTTCATGCGGTCACGGGTCAGGGCGGGGGTGCTGAGGCAACCACTGTCGCCCCGGGGGAATCACGGACAATCGAGGCCAGGTTGCTCTATCCGGGATTCTTCATGTACCACTGTGCATACGGCGATGTTCCCGCTCACATCTCCCATGGCATGTTCGGCGGCATTCTCGTCGATCCGGAGACTCCCTTGCCGGAGGTCGAGCACGAGTGGTACATGGTTCAGTCCGAGTATTACACCGACAGCACAGATCCTGGTGTCGTTGAGTTCGACCGGGCTTCGGTCACGGATGAGAACCCGACCTTTGTTGTGTTCAACGGCGCAGTTGGCGCCTTGACCGGTGACAACTCACTGCAGATGGCAGTGGGGGAGACGTCGCGCATCTACTTCGTCAACGCCGGACTCAACCTCACGTCGAACTTCCATCCCATCGGTTCACATTGGGATAAGGTTTATCAGGAGGCCGCCCTCCTCAACCAACCAATACGCGGGTCACAGACCACTTTGGTTCCCGCGGGTGGAGGCACCGTGGTCGAGTTGGTCGGTCAGGTGCCGTCCACAATTGTTCTGGTGGACCACGCCCTGGCACGCACGTTCGACAAGGGCGCACTCGGCCTGATCGTCATCTCAGGGGACGAACAACCTGAGATCTTCGAGGAGGTGGGTGCCGAATCCGAGGAGCAGACCGCTACAACCCAACCCTCTAGTGAGGGTGAACAGGTAGCGATTGTGGCCGGCGCTGGAGAATTCCAGGAGGCGAACGCACCCGACGAGTTCGCCGACTCCGAGTCACCGGCGGACTACTCGGTCAATGTATTGCGGATAGCGCCAGGTACCACAGTTACCTGGACAAACGAGGACGCCATGCTCCACACAGTGACGGCTGTTGACGGCTCGTTCGACTCGGGATTCCTCGAGGAAGGCGACACCTGGTCTTACACCTTCGAGGAGGTTGGGGAGTACGAATACCTGTGCCTGCCCCACCCGTGGATGCTGGCCAGGGTCATCGTCGAAGAGTAGATCGCTCCGGCTTCCGGGATTGTAGTGGGCCGGCTCAGTCGGCCCACTGCCATTTGTGCATTTGTGGAAGATGTTTGAAGCTCCGTTTCAGCGGGAAAAGCGTTCCAACTCATCTGAAGTAACCGGCTGCTACCACGTATTCGGCCAGGAAGGAACGCCAAACCAGTGTCCCCCTCATTCATGCGGCTTCTTCGCCGCGGCCTGTTGCTGGCCTTGACCCTGTTCGTTGTCTTCGCCACTCCAGTCAGAGCGGATCCCCCCGAGTGTGATCAAGCTTGGGATCGATTCGGCGTCGTCGTGCGACAGGAAGCTCGTCTGGGCCTCACCGTGGAGCGTCTCGACGAGATCAACACCTTTATCCCGATAGTCGAGACATGTGCCGACGAATCGACCGGCGACATCTCCTGGAGCTCCGGGGTTGATGCGTGGGGTCCGCTGGTCGCCGTTTACTTCCGCCACGAAGACGTCGAGCGAGCCCTTTGCCTGATGGCGCTAGAGAGTGCCGGCGACCCTGGAGCGAGGAACCCGACTTCAGGGGCGTCCGGACTGATGCAGGTGATGCCATTCTGGGCCGGTCACTTCGGATACGGCGTGGACGCCCTGTTCGACCCATTCGTGAATCTTGAGATCGCCGCCCAGATCCGGGATCAACAGGGCTGGGAGGCGTGGAGCCCGTATCTTCGTGGCTCCTGCCGCTAGCGGCCGGCTACTTGACGAAGTCGATGGTTACCGGGTAGCGGAACTGTTCGCCGCGGGAGGCAGCGAGCCCTCCCTGGATCACAAGAACCAGCCACGCGATCAGCGCGACGATTACTGCCGGGATCGCCAGGAGGAACCCGATTCCGAGGGTGACCAATCCGATGATGCCGAGGGCGATTGAGCCGACGATGGTGTAGATCAGCACCGAGATGTTGAAGTTGAGGGCGTGGGCGCTGTGGGCCGCGACGTAGGGGTCCGTGTCTTTCTTGACCAGCCACACGACCAGGGGCCCGACCAGGGAGGGAACCCCAATGAACGCAATGAGGGCGGATAGGTGCGCGGCCATCGCCCAGTTTTTTCGGTCGGCGTCGGTCATCGGACGTGGTGTCTGTGGTGTTGGGCTCTGTTCGTCGGTCATGGTCAGATAGTAGGCAGACCGGTTCGGGCTCGGTTGCGAAGCCCAACCCACGACCCTGCGGCGAGCGAATCCGTGGCCTGCACAATTCCAGTCGTTTAGGTTGGTTGGATAACGCTGGTGAGGAGGAAACGATGCGCAGGTTCTTGGTGTTGGCAACAGTGCTGGCGATGACCTTGGTCCCGCTGACGGCGAAGGCGGAGACCGATGAGAACCCGATCCAACTGGGTTTGGGGGACTCCGTGGCTTGGGGGTTTGGGGCCAGCGATTCCTTCACTCTCGGCTATGTTTCCCTGGTCAACAAGCGTGCCCCCGACCTGTACTGCGTTGGCGGATCCTCAGATTGCGCTCCGGTCGAACTCGTCAACCTGGCCGTACCCGGTGCCACTTCGTCATCGCTGATCGCCGGCCAATTGCAGCCGGCGCTCGAATTGTTGACGGAGCGGAATTCTGACGACAATCCAGGCAACGATGTGGTTCTGGTGACAGTGACCATCGGCGGCAACGACCTGTTCAACCCGGTCATCGCGGCATGCGCCGGGGGAGTGACGGCCGAGTGCACCGAGGTGATCTCCAACGGGTTCGCCACCTACACCGCGAATCTGAGCCAGATTCTCGGTTCGCTTCGGGCGGCCGCCGGGCCGGGCACCGAGATCGCGATGATGACCTACTACAACCCGCTCGGAGCCTGTTTCCTCGCCGATCTGGCCCCGCTAGCAGACCTGGTCCTGGAGGGCGGCGGACCACTCCCATTCGGGTTGAACGACATCATTCGCGGGGTTGCGGCTGCCACAGGTGTGACAATTGTCGAAACCTACGGTGAGTTGAGGCGGGATGACTTCGTCGGCGGACAGGATTGCCTACACCCCGATGACAGCGGTTACAAGCGGATAGCCCGGCTCTTTACAACCACTCTGCGCTGAGGCTGCACCCCGCTCAGGAGCCAGGAAGACCTCAATCGCAAATCAGTTGGCTGCCGTGAGGAAGTGGACGGCCGGGCGGGCCGCGCCGGCCGACTCTTCATCAGGTTCCGATTGTGTTGCTTGCCTTGCGGCTCAGGGGGATGAATCTGCCTGGCCCATCGCTTCAGTGGGTGGTGGTTCAGATCCGTAGCGGTCGCCGGTGTCGGCCGTTTTGGGCAGAATTGTTCTCATTATTTTCTTTGAGAATCGGTCATTCTCGACCCATTTCTGTCACAGCTGGTTTGTA
>JBBDHT010000025.1:0-34077 GCA_040880765.1 Acidimicrobiia bacterium
GGCCTGGCGGGCGATGTCGGAGATGACCGGGCCCCATCCGGGGAGTTCGCCGGGGGTTTTCGTCGAGTTCGGCGAGTGTGGTGAGATCGACCCTGGTATCGACCACACCGCGCCTTCCCGTTGCCGGAGGAGAGTTGGTGTGGGGGCGGATGAGGAGGTCGACGAAGACATCGGCTCGCACCTGGTCGATGGTTCGGGGGTCGGTGCCGGTCTTGGCGGCTTCGGCGAGGGCGCAGATCCGTTTCATGATCCGGTTGGCGGTGAGGACGCCCAGGTTGAAAGCGATGATGTTGGCGGTGCCGTCTGAGTTGGCTTCTCTGACCACCCGACGGTCGTCGCGGCCCTTGCGATGTCTCCTCCCAGCAGAGTCGGGATCGACGGTGATAGCCCGGCGCCGCAGCATCGCGCCAAGTTCTCCGGTGGTCAGTTCTGTGGCACGGTCGATCATCTCTTCGGTGATCCGGTGGATCTGGCGTGTTTCGAGATGGGCGAGCGTGTTGACGATGACCCTCGCCCGGGAACGTCGATCTCGCCACGGGACAACGCATCGAGAACCAGCGGGAACCGTTCGGTGACCTCGACTGCGAGACCTAGTGGTGCGTCGCTCTTCCGGGGAGCCGGCATAACCGGGGGAGCAGTGGGCGAGCTCTGTCATCGACTGGAACGATGCAGCTTCGTAGTGGGCGACCTGGCGGCGTTCGGCCTGGATGAGGATCACCAGTTCGTATCCGTTCAACATCGAGCGGTCGATCCCGGCGAGCGTGGCCGCCAATTCCGGCCCAGGGGCCATTGTCGACAACCCTGTCGGCAATATCCCGCGCACTCCGGTGGGAGCTGTGACCCAGCCGTCGACAACAGCACCTTCGCCGCCACTTCGTGGTGATCTCCCCGGTCCGATCCCCGAAGACCTATGCTGTCTTCCTCTTTCGAACATATGTTCGACAATACGAGAAGCCTGGGACAGATTCAAGGGGCCTATCGCGAGATTTCAGGGAATCTTCTCAGGCGGCGCCCGGACCTACACTCTGATCGCCCCGCCCAGAGCCGCGACGTGATTGGCGATGATCCGGTAGACCTGGTTGGTGAGATCTGACGAGTCCGATTGGCTGAGGCCAACGGTCGGAATCGGCTTGTCGACAATCACGGTGATCTCACCGCCCTTAACCCAGAGTGTCCCCGGGCGCCAGGCTTCGTAGCTGCCGTAGAGTGTCACCGGCAGCACGGGTAGTTGGCTGGCTATGGCCATGGTGAAGGCACCTTTCTTGAACGGGTCGAGCACACCATCGCGGGGGCGGGTCCCTTCGGGGTAGATGATCAAGCTCCGACCCTTGTCCACAAGGTCTTTCGCTCTCCGGTTGACCTGGGCGTGCACCCTCGACCGCGCTGCCCGGTCGACCTCGATGATCCCGACAGCGCGCATACCCTGAGCGAGGATGGGGATGCGGAACAGTTCCTTCTTGGCGAGATAGCGGATCGGGAGGGGCACTGCGAGGAAACAGGCCATGATGTCGAGCGTCGAGAGGTGATTGCACACCACTACGTACGACTCGTCCAGATCTATGTTTTCCCCGCCGACGACTTTGAGTTCCGTACTCGACGCCGCTAGCCAGGCACGGCTCCAGGCTCGGATGATCCGGTCAATCCATGGTGAGGAGTCATCGAAGGTGGCGATGACGATGACCGTGAGTGCGGCGACCAGTGTGACCAGGAGGCCGACCACGGAGGTGAGAACGGTCCTGAGGAGTGTCACCGGCCATGCCATGCGAGGAGCGTAGTTCCGATCTAGGCTGCCCAACGTGCACAAAAGCGAACTCAGGGCGCAACTGGCGATGCTGCCCGGCGTGGCCCGCGAAGAGAATGAAGCTGTCGTCGACCACCTGTTCAACTGGCTTTCGCCGCGCCTGCCCGGAACCATTAGTTCCTACCGGGCCCTCGGTGACGAAGTGTCGATCGACTCGCTAATGGAGCGTCTTCCGGGGTGGCGGTGGATTCTGCCCCGGGTCGAAGACGACGGATCGCTCACCTGGCGCGACGCCAGGCTTCCTCTCGAGGTGCACCGATGGGGGATGGAACAACCCCTCGAGTCCGGCCCCGTGATACCGACGATGGAGATCGACGTGTTCCTGGTGCCCGGTCTGGCATTCGACCGCTCCGGTTCCCGGCTCGGGCGTGGCGGCGGGTTCTACGATCGGGAGCTGGCGGCAAAACGATCCGACGCCGTCTCGATCGGGGTGACTGTGGACAGCCGCCTCCGCGAGTCATTGCCGGTGGAGCAGCACGATATCGCGGTCATGTATGTAGTTACAGAGACCGGAGTCATCGAGCCCATTCCCACCAGGTGACACCGGTGATGCGGACACAGATCGCCGGCCCGTCCGGCGGTTGATCACGATACTGCGGATACTTTTTCTGCAGCAGAGAGCGAGCGACCATCGGTGTTTCGCCGTCCTCAGTGATGGTTGCGTCTCCGTCGATGCGCACCCACCAGAGCCTCGTCCAGTCGGCTTCGTAGTGGTCGGCGAGCAGGGAAACCCCGGGGTTGGCGGCGATGTTGGCGAGGCGTTGGAGTGCCGTAGTCGTCTTCGGCTTCCGGTCGACCATCGTGTAGACGGTCTCGTCATCGACGGCGAAGGTCACGGGGACGATGTGTGGGCTGCCTGACGGCCGGGTCGTCGCCAGTGAGGCCACGGCGGAGTCGGCGAATCTGACTAGGGCGCTGGTTCGGTCAAGCGTCATCGAGCTGCAGGGCTTTGAGCACTGTCTTCCATCCGAGGTCACCCCAGACCTCGTGGCCCCGGGCGCTGACATGAAACAGGTCGGCCGACCACATCTCCGGGTCTTCACGCCACATCTCGATCGGGCTCTCACGCTGTGGAACCACCCAGGAACCGTGCCGCTCTGCAACGCTTTCGTGGACAGTGTTGAAACGCAGGGCTCGCCGGGAGAGGAGATGGCGGAGCGGTGGCAACAGCCGGGGGATTGTCCCCAGATCGCCGACCCCGCTCTGGATCACTGTTGCGCCCTCTTCCCGGAACCGTGCGACCAGAATCTCGAGGTTGTCTTCGAAGACTCTCGCGGTGACGCCTTTCAGGGCATCGTTGGCACCGACCGAGAGGATGACGAGATCGGGCTGGAAGGCGAGGGCCGGCTCGAGCTGGTCTGCAACGAGGTTGTGCGCCATCGAGCCACCGACGGCATAAGACTTCAGCTCGACTCGATACCGTTCGGCGAGTTTCAGACAGATCCGGCTGATCCAGATCTCATCCGGGCCTCCGACACCCGGTGCGGTGACCGTAGAATCCCCGAGCACGGCGACACGTATCGGTGGATTCGTCTCGTCGCCAAATACCGCTGAGGGATCGAACTCCTCCTGCTTCGGGGCCGGGCGCAGGATTGCATAGAGCAACTCGGCGCTGACAACGGCAATAGCTCCGATGGCGCTGCGGTAGATAACCGTCCGGATCATGATGTTGGTGGGTCTGCCGTCAGCGGGTTCTTTCGATTGCCTCTTTGAGGCTGAACCTGGAGGTGCGGGTCAGGTCGATGACTGCCCCGATGGCTTCGGAGAAACCGAGCGGGTCCTCGGGGAAGAATTCGAACAGCTCCCCGTCGATGTCGAGTGAGAATCTGTAAATCGAGGTCCTCTCGGCTGAGACCCGGGACATCGGCCAAGAGCCGACCGCTACCGGTCCGGCAAAGATCCGCATTCGCTTGTCGTCGTCGAGACGCAGGGTGACATGGCTGAGATCCAATGTCTCCCCTTGCATTCTTCCTTCGTAAATAGCCATCCCAACTCATAATGTAGCGTCATTTTACCCGGGGTGGGACACGAAATTGGGAGGTTTACCAAGACCGTATCTCACGCAGGGTGGTGACGACGCGCGCCAGGCGGCCGTGATTCACCTCGAGATCGATGAATACCTCGTTGATCCGATCGGTGGCTTCTTCGAGGATGGCCTCTCCGGCGGGAAGCAACCGGGCCAGCACCACCCGGTTGTCGTGGGCATCGGGGTGTCGTTTGATCAACCCGTCCCGTTCCAGACGGCGCACCGCGCTGGTCACCGAAGCGGGATGTACCTGGAGGCGGTCGCCGATTTTGCCCATCGGGAGCTGTCGCTCCCGGGCGAAGCCGAGGAGGCGGAGTATCTCGAAACGGGCGAAGGAAAGCCCGAATGGGCCCAACGCCGTCTCGATTCTGGCGACAAGGATCCTGTTGACCCGGGTGATGGTGGTCACCGCAGCCATCCCGACCGCAGCGTCTTCCCAACCGTGGGCTATCCACTGCCGGGACGCTTCGGCGATCGGGTCGTCGAGGACTTTCGAGTCAGATTCGGTGCTGCTCATCGTCCAGAGGATAATACTTTGACATCAAAGTAATCTACCCCGTAAAATGGAAGAGTCGATAGAAAGCCCCTTGTTGGATCAGACCAAGCCCACGAACAATGTCCGGTTCGTCACTGCCACAACGCTTTTCGACGGCCATGACGCCTCGATAAACATCTTCCGGCGCATCCTCCAATCATCGGGCGCCGAAGTGATCCATCTCGGCCACAACCGCACCGGGCTCGACATCGTCGAGACCGCAATCGAAGAAGACGCCCACGCCATTGCGGTCACCTCCTACCAGGGCGGGCACAACGAGTTCTTCCGTTACATGTGGGACCTCCTCGTCGAACGCGACGCAACCCACATCCGGCTCTTCGGCGGGGGTGGGGGGACCATCCTCCCCGAGGAAGGCGAGGCGTTGGCCGAGTACGGGGTGACCAGGATCTACTCGCCTGATGACGGGCGCCAGATGGGGTTGACCGGGATGGTCGCCGACATGATCACGAAGTCGGACTTCCCGCTGGGAGAGCTCGACGGTCTCGACCTCGAGCGGCTCAGCGTCGAGAACCGCGATGTGGTGGGGCGGCTGATCTCAGCCGCGGAGAACTACCCCGACAAGTACACCGATGTCTTTGAGGACATCTCAGAGCGTGCCCGTCAATCGACCGCTCCGGTGGTCGGCATCACCGGTACCGGCGGCTCAGGCAAGTCGAGCCTCGTCGACGAGCTGGTGCGTCGGTTCCTCGCCGACTTCGAAGATATGACGGTTGCTGTGATCTCCGTTGATCCGTCGAAACGGAAGTCGGGAGGAGCGTTGCTCGGCGACCGGATCCGGATGAACTCGCTGCCTCATCCCCGGGGCTACATGAGGTCGCTGGCGACCCGGCAGCCCAACCTCGCCCTCTCGCCGTACGTCTCTGCGGCGGTCGACATCGTCAAAGCCGCCGGTTATGACCTTGTCCTGCTGGAGACGTCGGGGATCGGGCAATCCGACACCGAGATCGTCGACCTTTCCGACCACAGCATCTACGTGATGACCCCTGAGTACGGCGCGGCGACGCAGTTGGAGAAGATCGACATGCTCGATTTCGCCGACCTGGTCTCGATCAACAAGGCCGACAAGCAGGGTGCCGACGACGCGCTGCGAGATGTCCGCAAGCAGTACCGGCGGAACCACGTTGCCTTCGACGACGCTGACGAGGATTTGCCGATCCATCTCACGGTTGCCTCCGACTTCAACGACCCCGGAACCAACCGGTTCTACCTGGCTCTCACCGAACGGCTCGGGCTGGAGTCTTCGATTGCTCTCAACGTCTCCGATGCGGCGAAGCACCATGTGGTCCCGCCGAACCGGGCCCGGTATCTCGCCGAGATCGAAGAAGAGATCGCCCGTTACGACGAGTGGGTGGAGAAACAGGCAGACGCCGCCGAACACCTCTACCGGCTGGAAGCTGCGAAGGAGCACCTCGACGACAGCGTGATCGCCGCTGCCGAAGAGGCGCTCGACCCGGAGAACCAGAAGGCGCTGGAACGCTGGGATGGTCTGGTTGCTGAGTACTCCGGCGAGGAATTCATTTATCACGTGCGGGGCAAGGAGATCAAGGTCCCTCTCCACCGTGAGACCCTCAGCCACACCCTTGTCCCGAGGGTGGCCCTGCCCCGGTACCGGTCCTGGGGTGACCGGCTCAAGTGGCTGTTACAGGAGAATGTGCCCGGGGAGTTCCCGTACACCGCAGGGGTCTTCCCCTTCAAACGCGACCTGGAGGATCCGACCCGCATGTTCGCCGGCGAGGGTCCGCCGGAGCAGACCAACCGCCGCTTCCACTACCTGGCCGCCGACCAGCCCGCCATCCGCCTCTCGACAGCGTTCGACTCGGTGACCCTTTACGGCGAAGACCCCCACGAGCGTCCCGACATCTACGGGAAGGTGGGCAACTCGGGCGTCTCGATCGCCACCCTCGATGATGCCAAGAAGCTCTACTCGGGTTTCGACCTCAGCGACCCGGCGACTTCGGTGTCGATGACGATCAACGGGCCGGCCCCGATGATCCTCGCCTTCTTCATGAACGCCGCCATCGACCAGGCGTGCGAGAAGTACATCACCGACAATGGGCTCACCGACGAGGTCGAGGCGAAGATCGCCGAGATCTACGGTGATCGCCCCCGGCCTGAGTACCACGGCGAGTTGCCCCCGGGCCATGACGGTCTCGGACTGATGTTGCTCGGAGTGACCGGCGACCAGGTGCTCCCGGCCGATGTCTACGAGACCTTGAAGACGGAGACCATGTCCCGGGTGCGGGGGACGGTCCAGGCCGACATCCTCAAGGAGGACCAGGCACAGAACACCTGCATCTTCTCCACCGAGTTCGCCCTGCGGATGATGGGCGATATCCAGCAGTACTTCGTCGACAACGACGTCCGCAACTTCTACTCGGTGTCGATCAGCGGCTATCACATGGCCGAAGCCGGGGCCAACCCGATCACCCAGCTCGCCTTCACTCTGGCCAACGGGTTCACCTTCGTCGAGTACTACCTGGAGCGGGGGATGGATATCGACGATTTCGCCCCCAACCTCAGCTTCTTCTTCTCCAACGGGATCGACGCCGAGTACGCGGTGATCGGCCGGGTGGCGAGGCGGATCTGGTCGAAGGCGATCAAGCACAAGTACGGTGGCAACGAGCGGTCCCAAAAGCTCAAGTACCACATTCAGACGTCGGGGCGTTCGTTGCATGCCCAGGAGATCAGCTTCAACGACATCAGGACCACCCTCCAGGCGCTGTATGCGATCTATGACAACTGCAACAGCCTCCACACCAACGCCTATGACGAGGCGATCACCACGCCAACCGAGGAGTCGGTGCGGCGGGCGATGGCGATCCAGCTGATCATCAACCGGGAGCTGGGGTTGGCCAAGAACGAGAACCCGCTGCAGGGCTCATTCATCATCGAGGAGCTGACCGACCTGGTGGAGGAGGCGGTGCTGTTGGAGTTCGACCGGCTCAACAGCCGCGGTGGGGTGCTGGGGGCGATGGAGCGCCAGTACCAGCGGACCAAGATCCAGGAGGAGTCGCTGTACTACGAGCGGCAGAAGGAGTCGGGGGAGTACCCGATCGTCGGGGTCAACACCTTCCTCTCCAAGACTGGCTCGCCGTTTGTCATCCCTGAGGAATTGATCAGGTCGACCGACGGGGAGAAGAACCGTCAGATCTCCAACCTCCGTGCCGTCCAGGACCGCAACAGTGAAGTGTCGGAGCAGACGCTGGCTGACCTTCAGGCGGCGGCGGTCGGCGGGGAGAACCTGTTCGAACAGCTTATGGAAACGTCCAAGACCGCTTCCCTGGGCCAGATGAGCAACGCCCTGTACGCAGTCGGTGGCCAATACCGACGCAATATGTAGGGGTTGACCACTCCTGTCATACAGGGTACCTTCGGTGTATGACAATGTTGAGTTTCCGGGTTGCCGAAGAAGATGCCGGTGAAGCACAGCGATGGGCGGATCGCCTCGGTGTTGATCGCTCTGAATTGCTCCGCGAGGCGCTGCAACGCCATATCGTCCGCCTCCGCGCCGGAGAGGATGTGGCGGCGTGGAACGAGAATCCCCTCAGCGACGACGAGAACACCTTTGCTGCCATCGCCGACTGGGGCCCTGCCGAAGAGTGGTCGGACTGGGCCGATGCAGCGCGGTGAAGTCTGGTTTGCCGCCACCCCCGGCGGTGACAGGCCCGTCCTGATTCTGACACGAGACCCCGTTGCGGATCAGATTGGCTCGGTCGTCGTCGCCGCCCTTACTCGAACCCGCCGCGGGCTCGTCTCGGAGTTGGAACTGACTCCGGCCGAGGATGGGGTTCCGACAGAATGTGTGGCCAACTTCGACAATGTCCACACCCTTCCCAGGGAGGTGTTCCGACGTCGGATCACCCAATTGAGTCCGGCCCGATTGGCCAAATCGTGTCGTGTGCTGAACGACGCCGTGGGTTGCTGAGCGCGGCTTGAGTCTTTCCGTGGGAGCAGGCCGGGCTTGGGCGGGCGTGATCGCGGGACTCAGGGCCGAAGGTCGGCGAGCTCCGATCAACGGACACGTGGATCGGAGCTACTGCGATTGCCAACGACATGGTTGTGATAACTCAGGACTCCGACTTCGACCATATCTCTGGTGTCGAAGTCATCCGGCTCTGACGTCAACGCCCTACCCGGCAAGGTGATTTAACCTTCCGTCCATCATGCACCGGATTGTTGTCGTCGGTAACTCGGGCTCAGGGAAGTCCACCGTTGCCAGGGCATTGGGCGAGAAGCTGGAGTTCCCGGTGCTAGAACTTGACAGCATCTACCACCTGAAAGATTGGGAACCGCTGCCCGAAGATGAGTTCCGGGTGAAGCTGGCCGACTTCGCCCTCAACCAGGAGTGGGTGATCGACGGCAACTACGCCAGCCTGGGGATGAAAGATCTGATCTGGCCGGTCGCTGACACTCTGGTCTGGCTCGACCTTCCCCGTTGGGTGGTGATGCCGCGCATCATCTGGCGGACCCTGAAGCGTGCAGTTACCCGTGAGGAGCTCTGGAACGGGAACCGGGAGCCGATTTCCAACTTCACCAGACTCGACCCGGAGAAGAACATCATCAGGTGGTCATGGACCAGCCACCACAAGTACCGGGAGCGTTACGAGGAAGCCCTCGCCGGTCCGGACACGGTCCACCTCAGGGTGATCCGCCTCCGCTCCACAGCCGAGGTCAAGGCCTTTCTGGACCCGATCGCCTGAAAACCGTTCTGTGAGGGTTTGGCAACACGTGGTGTGCGCGGACACTCACGGAACGGAGGTGAAACCATTCCGTGAAGGTTTACCTGCACGGTGTGTGCGCTGACACTCACAGAACGGTGTTGGAAGGGCCGTTGATGAAGCGGATGATCTCGGTGCGGACCCGGTTGGGGTCGTCTCGGATCTCGGTGGCGGTGAAGCGGCGGATCTGCCACCCGAGCTCCATCAGGGCGTTCTGGCGCCTGAGGTCACTCTGCAGTTGTTCAGGACTCCCATGTGTTCCGAAGCCGTCGACCTCGACGATCTTTGACCGGTAGGGCCACGAGAAATCGGGATAGGCGTTCGAATTGTCCGGGAGGCGGATCTGCAACTGTTGCACAGGCGGTGGTATAGGCGCATCCCAAATGATGTGCTTCAAGTCGATCTCGGAAACGCTGCCCGACTGGTCATTGGCAATGGCGCCGACCAACCAACGCATCCTCTTTGTCCCGGAAACGCCACGACCACCGAACTTCGCGACCGCCTTGTCGATCTGATTGACTGTCGCCAATCCGAGGTGAACCGCCGATCGACCCGCTTTCTCCAGTACGCGGGCGGGCAGTATTGGTGCGATGTCGAACAGCGTGCGCTCGGGTGTCGTGATCGGGATCGACTCTACGACCGCGGCGGGGTTGGGGCGTCGAGTCCGGTGAACGATCACTCCGTCGGGCTCGGGTGACTCAACATACGGAACTGTGACTTCGATCAACCGGCCGAAGACGGCGTCGAAGCCCCAGAGAACGGCGGCGCACCGGTGTGACGCCAGGGCGTCCGGCCCGGCGGCCATCACCGCAGCGAGGACGGCCGTTTTCCACGTGGGAGGTGTTGAATTGAGGTAATACACGCCCGGGTGAGGAACATCCACCCGCCCCCCGCCGATGCGCCAGCCGATCTCACGACCGGTGGCGCCCAGACTGACGAGATCTGCCCTTCGCATCAACCCGTGTTGTGTTCCGGCCAGTTCGCGAACCCTCGCCTCATCCCACATGCGGCCAACATGCGGGGATTGCGCCTCGGATTCAACCCCTCCGACTGTTCCGTGAGGATCTAGCTACACCCGATGTCCGTAGACACTCACAGAACGGTTTTGGGGCGGTCGGATCGCCTGAGGGCGGCCCGGGCGTGGGCTTCGAGGCCTTCGAGGCGGGCGAGGAGTGCTGCGTCGGTTGCGGTGGCTGAGGCGTCGTCGATCCGGAGCCAGGTCGGGGTGCGGAGGAAGGTGAACACCGAGAGGCCGGACTGGAATCGGGCGCCTCCACCGGTGGGGAGGACGTGGTTGGGGCCGACCCCATAATCGGCGAGGGCCTCGGCGCTGGCATCGCCGATGAACAGCGACCCATAGGCGGTGAGCTGTTGCGACAACAGGTCGGGGTCGTCGACATGGAGGGCGAGATGCTCGGGGGCGAGATGCTCCGAAATCGAAGCGGCGTCGCCGATGGAATCTACGACCACTGCAAACCCCCGGGAGAGGGCAGACCGTGCCACCGAAGCAGTGGGGAGGTCTTCCAACTGCTCGAGCAGTTCGAGTTGGACGGCGTCGAGCAATGCTGAGTCGGTGGCGATCAGGACCGGCTCGGCCAGCGGGTCGTGCTCGGCCTGGGCGAGGAGATCTGCTGCCACCAGGGTCGGATTCGCATCGCCGTCGGCGATGACGACGATCTCCGACGGCCCGGCCAGCCCGTCGATCCCGATCTCGCCGTAGAGATGCTTCTTGGCCGCGGTGACCCAGGCGTTGCCGGGCCCGACGATCATGTCGCAAGCAGGGGAGACGGTGCCGAAGGCGAGGGCCGCGATCGCCTGGGCCCCACCGATGGCGATCAGACCATCGGCACCGGCGATACCGGCCGCAGCAAGGGTCACCTGAGTTGGCCGGGGCGAAGCAACCCAGACCTGTCCCACGCCGGCGACAAGGGCCGGGATCACCGTCATCAGCACCGAGGAGGGAAGAGGGTGTCTCCCTCCCGGGGCGTACGCCCCGACACTGCGCACCGGATTGAGGCTGTGACCGGCCCGGCCGCCGTCAACTGCGACGTCGATGGGCACGAGCCCCCCAAGCTGGGAAGTGGCGAACTTCCGCACCCGGTCGCCAACGCGCACCAGTAAGTCGCGGGTTTCGCCGTCGATTGCCTCGACAGCGCCCTGCAAGTCGGATCGGTCGACAACTATTGCCTGGCCTTCTTTGATGTCCCCGAAGCCTTCCGAGTAGCGGCGGAGGGCGTCTTCGCCTTCGGAGCGGACGGTTTCGACGATATCGGCTGCCTGCCGCAGGACCTCAGCGGACACCGGAGAACGGCGCTCCAGGATGATGTCCGCCGCCGGCTTCACCGGGAGCGGGCGGCTCATTGGCCGCTGCTTTCCATGGGACGGCGGGTGACCCGGCGCTCACGTAAGTCGAGCTCGGTTTCGATCTGGCTCACGCTCACTCCCACCGATGCTGCTTTGACCAGGGAGAAGTAGATGAGGTCAGCTGCCTCGTGGACGACTTCCTCGGGAGACGATGCCCGGGCCAGCTCCCCGGCTTCCTCCGACAACTTTGCAGCCAGCAGCTCGGAATCATCCAGCAGCTTGGCGGTATTGGAGGCCTCAGGCGGATCGGCGGCGAGGGTGGCGAGCCGTCTACCCAATCTGCTCAGCCCGTGGTCCTCGCCCCAGCACGATGTCGACCCGGTGTGACAGAAGCCCGGGGGCGCCTGCCTGAGGGTGAAGCGGAGGGTGTCGCGGTCACAGTCGAGGTCGATCCTCACCACTTCCTGGCCCGCTCCTGAAGTTGCGCCTTTCTCCCACAGGCCACGTTTCCGGCTCTGATAGGTGCCCGCCCCTGATTTGAGGGTGGCAGCGACACTGTCGGCGCTGGAGTAGACGAGGCCGAGGGCTTTCCCCGCTTCGTCGACGACGACTGTGGGCCAGAGACCATCGGGTCGGTCCGAGATCATGGGAGCGGTGAATGCTTCGGCAAGGCTGAGCTCTCCCGAGTACAGGGCCATCCCCACCTGGGCGTCGGCCCCGATCTCATCGAGTGCAGCGATCTCGGCGGCAGTGGTGATCCCTCCGGCGACAGTGATCCTGGTGGTCGGGGCGGCTGTGACCACCGATCGGGCGCGGGCGAGGTCGGTGCCGCCGAGACGGCCTTCGAGCTCGACGAAAGTGATCAGGATCCCGCCGCAGTACGGGGCGAGCCGCTCGACGCGCTCCAACAAGCCGTCGCCGGTGTCCTGTCGCCAACCGTGGGAGAGGACCGAGCCATCCCGGGAGTCGATCGCAGCGATCACCCGGTCCCGGGGGAGTGCCGAGAGCAGCTCGGGGTCGGCGGCGGTGCCGATCACCACCCGCCTCGCGCCACGATCGAGCCAGTCACGGGCGGACTCCAGGTTCCTGATGCCTCCGCCGACCCGGATATCGGCGAGGCGGCACATCTCGGAGATGAGCTCAGCGTTGTCCCCGTCGCCGCGGGCGGCGTCGATGTCGACAACCGCTACCTCGCCACACCTGGAGAAGCGCTCCAACCATGCGAACGGGTCGCCGCCATCGACTCTCTCCTCTTCACCGCCGACCAGCTGCACCGCCCGGCCGGCGACGATGTCGATTGAAGGGATCAACATGGGCGCACCTCGATTCCGCCAGCGAGCATCTCCGCCTTGATCCGCTCAACGGTGGTCCGATTGGTGTGGAGCATCGAGGCGATCAGCACCGCAGACGCCCCGGCATTGACCCCGTCGATCAAATCGGCTGCGTCTGACGCACCGCCGGAGGCGATGACCGGGACGCTGACCCGGCTGGAGACGGCCGAAACCAGTTCCAGGTCGTAGCCCTGATTGGTCCCGTCGCGGTCCCAGCTGGTGAGCAGGATCTCGCCCGCACCCGAGTCGGTTGCGGTGGCCGCCCAGGCCGGAGCACCCAGAGGCGTGGACTCGGTCCCGCTCCGCACCACTACCGACCATCCCGCATCGTTGCGCGCGGCATCGATGGCGAGCACGGTGCACTGCGAGCCGAAACGGTCCGCCATCTCGGCTATCAGACCGGGGCGGGCAACCGCAGCGGTGTTGATCCCGACCTTGTCGGCGCCGGCATCGAGGAGCCGCGCCGCGTCGTCCCCGGTCCGTACCCCGCCGCCGACCGTGAGGGGGATGGAGAGGCGGTCACGCACCCGTCGCACCGTATCCAGGCTGTGGGCACGACCCTCGGGTGTAGCGGAAACGTCGAGGAGAACGATCTCATCTGCTCCCTGGTCTTGATAGAGCTCGGCACGGGTGGCCGGGTCGCCCATGTCGGCCAGGTTCTGGAACTTGACGCCTTTGACGATTCGCCCGTCACGGATGTCGAGACAGGGGACCACCCTCGTGACCGGCCTCAAGCTGTGACTCCGGTGGCATCGAGCCACCTTTGCAGCAGGTCGGACCCCCACTGCCCGGACAGCTCGGGGTGGAACTGGCAGGCGAGGACACCGTCTCGCTCCAGGGCTGCCACAAACGGCTTCCCGTAGGTAGCGGTGGAGCTGGCCCAGCGGTCCGGGGGGTTTGTGAGCTTGAAGGAATTGGCGAAGTAGGCCCACCCGGGCTCGACGAGGCGTGAGGCCGGATCCGGCATCACCTGGCTCCAGGCGAGCTGGGGGACGATCAGGTCGTCGTCGAAACGGGAAACCGACCCTTCTACCGCACCGAGGCCGGCGGCACCGGGAGACTCCTCGCTCGACGAGGCGAGGAATTGCATGCCGACACAGACCGCAAGGGTGGGCAGGCCGGCAGCGATACGCCGGCGGAGGGCGTCAGTCAGGCCGACTTCCTCGAGACGGTCGGCAGCGGCGCCGAACGTGCCCACCCCGGGGAGTACCACCCTGTCGGCGGCGTCCACCTCGGCAGCAGTCTGGACCGGAGCCAGGTCGACGCCAAGCCTGCGAAAAGCAGCTAGCACCGAGGCCAGGTTTGCCGTGCCCGTCGGGATGATCACATTCCGGGCTGTCACAGAACTCCCTTCGTACTGGGCACGCCGGTGGTGTCGCTGCGGGCGATGGCCTGCCGGAGAGCAAGTGCTGTCGCCTTGAAGGAGGCCTCCGCCTTGTGGTGGTCGTTGTCGCCGCGGAGCACGTCGATGTGTAGCGCCATCCGCCCGCTGATGGCGAGCGAGCGGAAGAAGTGGGTGATGTTCTCGGTGGCAACATCGCCGATCGTCTCCCGTGCGAAGTCGAGCCTGAGCTCGGGCCACCCGCGCCCGGAGAGATCGATCACCGCCCGGGACAGTGACTCGTCGAGAGGGGCGTATGCACTGCCGAACCGGACGATGCCCGCCCGGTCGCCAAGAGCACGGTCAAAGGCTTCAGCGATGGTGATGGCACAGTCTTCCACCGTGTGGTGGTCGTCGACTTCGGTGTCGCCGCGGGCCGTGATCTCGAGATCGATCGCGGAGTGCTTCGACAGTGCGGTGAGCATGTGGTCGAGGAACCCGAGCCCGGTGTCGACCTTGGAGGCCCCGGTCCCGTCGAGGTCGAGTGATCCAGTGATCTCCACCTCGAGGGTCTTGCGGTTCAGTTCTTGTTTTCTGCTCATGGGTTCAACTCCATTGCTTTCGTTTTGAGTGTCGAAGCCAGGGCGTCGACAAGTCGGTCGTATTCATCGGCGGCGCCCGGGAGGGTGATCCGGACTGCCCTTTCGAGGCCGTTCCGTGCCGGGAAGATCCTGACCGCGATCCCGGTGGCGGCAAGGTCGGCGACGACTGCCTGCGGATCAGTGGTCTCGAAGTAGACGAAGTTGGCCTGTGAGGGAATCGGGGAGAGGCCCAAGCTCTGGAGGAACCCGGTCAGTTCGCTCCGTTCTCGTTTCACTTCCGCCACGTAGGCCTCGACGCCGTTGTTGGATCGAATCCGCTCGGCGGCGACTGCAAGGGAGATTCTGGATACCGGGTACGGGTTCCCGTAGGCCGCAATCCGCTTCACCGTGGCCGGCTCACCCAGCAGGTATCCAACCCGTAAGCCCGCGAGGCCCCAGGCCTTGGACAGGGTGCGGATCGCCAACACGTTGGGACGGGACAGGGCGGTAGCGGTGAGGTCTATATCGGTGAACTCGGTGTAGGCGCCATCGAGCACCACATACTCGAAGGCATCGGCCAGCGCGATCAGGTCGGCGGCATCGATCACCTCACCTGTCGGATTGTTCGGGGAAACCACGATGCACAATGCGCCCGCGGCTGCGGCGGCAACCACCGCCTCGAGCGGGAAGGTTTCGCGCTTCCATCGGATCTCGACCAGGTCGGGCTGGTGGAGGCCGGCGTAACGGGTCACCATTTCGAAGGTGGGAGTCGTGGTCACGACCCGGGTGCCGGCTCCGATCAAGGCCGCGCAGGTGCGGAAGAGGGCGTCGTCCCCTCCAGCAGTGATCAGGACCCTTTCTGGAGAGACACCGCGCAGATCGGCAATTGCGTCGCGCAACTCCGTCGTATCCGGGTAGCGGTGGGCAATGTTTGCCGTGGCCGCCACTCTGGCGAGCAGGTCGGGGTCGACCGGCCTGCCCTCATTTCGAGAGAGGTCGAGATCGATGTCGTTGCCGACGGCGGGAGGTTGGTAGGGCTCGATCATGGGACGATTTGCTCGAGCCGACTTACGACGATGTCGGTTGCGCCGCGCTCTTTGAGGAGCGGGATGAGGTCGGGGAGGGCGAGCCGGGGCACTGCAGCCTTGACCGCCATCCCGGAGTCTCCGTGGAGGGAGGCGATTGTCGGTTCTCTCATCCGGGGGAGGATCTCGATGACGGCTTCGAGGAACTCGTCGGTGACATTCAGCTCGATCATCGCCCGGGTCCTGGCATCGAGCACTGACTTGAGGGAGATGACCAGGCTCTCGATCCGGGTCTTGGCTCCCGGGCGGTCGAGAGCATTCTTGCTGGCGTAGAGCCGGGTGGATGACTGCATCAACTCGTCGATTACCTCCAATCCGTTGGAGGCAAGCGTCGATCCGGTGGCGGTGTTGTCGATGATCACGTCGGCGTCCTCGGGCGGGAAGACCTCGGTGGCGCCGTAGGAACGGACAAACACTGCATTCAGCTCGTTGCGTGCGATCCACCGTCGGGTCAGCTGCTCGTACTCACTGGCAACAACCAGCCGCCGTCCGGGCAGTTGGCCCGATTCGAGCAATTCCGATGGGGCGGCGGCGACTATCCGCACCGGGTCGAGACCCGTGTCCAGGAGCTCGACCAAGTCGCCATCGAGCTCCGACACCCAGTCGGCCCCCGCAAACCCGATGTCGCGGGACCCGGCCATCAGCATCTCGACGATGTTCTGCGGTTTGAGCAGCTTCACCTCATAGCCGGGGATGGACAATGTCGGCCGGTAGCCGCGGTTGCCGGCCTGCAGCTGCATGCCGGCGTCGGCGAGCAGGTCGAAGACGCCTTGCTGGATGCGCCCCTTCGGGACTGCGAGGTGGATCTGGTCGCTGCTGCTCATTTGTGGCCTTTCGAGGGGGGATTGGCCGGCAGCTAAAACAAAAATGCCGACCATCCCGGTCGGCGTGTGCTTTATGTCTGTTTGTCGTTCAGAGCAGCATCAACCGACCCGTGAGGGGTGGTGATGATGCAGCGAGACAAACAGATTGGTCATGTGGAACGACACAGTAACCCGAAGCCGCGGGGTAACAAAATGATGGGATACCGATCCGGGCAGAAAGCCCGTTACCCTTGACCCTTCAATGACCCGAAACGTACCCGAAAAGCCAGGTCTGGAAGGCCTCGAAGAAAAGTGGGACTCCCATTGGGAGTCGGAAGGCACTTTCCGCTTCGATCGTTCCAAAACCCGCGAAGAGATCTTCGCCATCGACACCCCGCCGCCGACGGTGTCCGGGTCGCTACACATGGGGTCGGTGTTCGGGTATGTCCAGACCGACTCGGTCGCCAGGTACCGGCGGATGTCAGGCAAGGAGGTCTTCTATCCGATGGGATGGGACGACAACGGCCTGCCCACCGAGCGGAGGGTGCAGAATTTCTACGGGGTGCGCTGTGATCCCTCGCTTCCTTACGACCCCGACTTCGCTCCGCCTTCGGAGCCGCCCGACCCCCCGGTGTCGATAAGCCGGCGCAACTTCATCGCACTCTGCCACGGCCTCACTGCAGAGGACGAGAAGGTGTTCGAACACCTGTGGCGGACTCTCGGGCTCTCAGTCGACTGGACGCAGAGCTACGCCACGATCGACGATCACAGCCAGCGCACCAGCCAGAAGGCCTTCCTCGCCAACCTCGAGCGCGGGGAGGCTTACACCCAGGATGCGCCGGTGTTGTGGGACGTCGACTTCAAGACGGCGGTGGCCCAGGCCGAACTGGAGGACAGGGAGCGCCCCGGAACGTATCACCGGGTCGCTTTCCATCGACCCGACGGCGAGAAAGTGTTTATCGAGACCACCCGCCCCGAACTCGTCTGCTCGTGCGTGGCCCTCGTCGCCCACCCCGACGACGACCGCTACCAGGGTCTATTCGGCTCTTCGGTCACTTCCCCGCTCTTCGGGGTCGAGCTGCCGGTCGTCGCCCATGAGCTTGCCGAGCCCGACAAGGGGAGCGGTATTGCGATGATCTGCACCTGGGGTGACACGACCGATGTCACCTGGTGGCGGGAGCTCGATCTGCCGACACGGGCGGTGATCCAGCAGAACGGCCGATTCCAGGCCGAGGTCCCCGAATGGATCGAGAGCGAAGCAGGCAAGGCGGTCTACGAACAGATCGCCGGTCGCTACCCGAACCAGGTGCGCAAGACGATGGCTGAGCTGCTCGAAGCGTCGGGTGACCTCGAAGGAGAGCTCAAGCAGGTGAGCCACCCGGTCAAGTTCTACGAAAAAGGCGACCGCCCCCTCGAGATCGTCTCCAGCCGCCAGTGGTATATCCGCAACGGTGGCCGCGAAGACGACCTGCGCAAGAAGCTCCTCGAGCTAGGTGAACGTCTCGACTGGGTGCCCGACTTCATGGGCGTCCGGTTCAAACACTGGGTCGAGGGTCTGAACGGCGACTGGTTGATCTCCCGCCAGAGGTTCTTCGGAGTCCCGATACCGGTGTGGTACCACCTCGATGACCAGGGCATTCCCGACTACGACCGGGTTATCACTCCCAATGAGGGCTCGCTGCCGGTCGACCCCACCTCGCAAGCGCCGCCGGGGTTCAGCGAGGAGCAGCGGGGCCAGCCCGGAGGCTTTCTCGGCGATCGCGACATCATGGACACCTGGGCGACGTCGTCGCTGACACCGCAGATCGCCGGCCACTGGGATGACGATCCCGACCTCTTCGAGCGGGTGTTTCCCATGGACATCCGGCCCCAGGGGCCCGAGATCATCAGGACCTGGTTGTTCTCCACACTGCTCCGGTCGTATTACGAACACGATCAACTGCCGTGGAACCACGCCACGATCAACGGCTGGATTCTCGACCCTGACCGGAAGAAGATGTCCAAGTCGATCGGCAACGTTGTCACCCCGATCCCGCTCATCGAGGAGTACGGGTCGGAGGCGGTGCGCTATTGGGCCTGCAACGGGCGGCCCGGGACCGACACAGCAGTCGATTTCGGGGTGATGAAGATCGGGCGGCGTCTGGCCGTGAAGATCCTCAATGCGTCCCGGTTTGCCCTCGGATTTGGTGGAGACGATGCCGACCCGGAAGCGATCACAGAGCCGATCGATCGGTCGATGCTCGCCGGGTTGATCGATGTGGTGGAACGGGCCACTACGGCCCTCGAGAAGTTCGACTACGCAAGAGCGCTCGAGGTAGCCGAAGCCTCTTTCTGGTCCTGGACCGACGACTATCTGGAACTGGTCAAAGGCCGTGCCTATGGAGAAGGCGGGGATGCGGCCTCGGCTCATTCCGCGCTGCAACTCTCGTTGAGTGTCTATCTCCGGCTGTTCGCGCCGTTCCTGCCTTTCGTCACCGAAGAGGTGTGGTCGTGGTGGCGTCAGGGTTCGGTGCACCGCTCTTCCTGGCCCTCTCCCGAGGAGTTCGACGGCCTCACCGGCGACGGGCGAATACTCGAAGTCACCAGTGACGTCCTCACCGCGGTGCGGCGGGCGAAGTCGGATGCCAAGACCTCAATGCGGACCGGGGTGGCCTCTCTCCAGGTAAGTGGTGCTCAGGAGGATCTCGATGCGGTCAAGGCCGCAGAGGGCGATCTGCTCGAAGCAGCCCGGGGGACATCGGTGGACTACGGGACAGGGGAGTTTGACGTCGTCGTCGAGCTCGAAGACGCATAAAATCAGATCTTGCGTCTAGAACGCAAGTTTGATATAATTGCACCTATGACGCATAACAAAGGTGTGGCCTATGCAGCATTGCTCGGAGATGTCATAGCCTCACGGCATTCTGGGGACCGTGAAGAACTGCAACACCTCCTGGATGACGCAATGAACCGGGGAAACTCGGCGGGTCAGCCGGTCCAGCCGTTGCGGATGACCATCGGCGATGAGTTTCAGGGTCTCTTCGGCGATGTGCCCGCCGCAATCTCGGCCTCCCTCCAAATCCGTTTGCGGCTACGACCCACGGTTGATGTGAGGATCGGCATCGGTTGGGGCACCCTCGACCTTGTCCCTCAGGACCCGCCCTTCGGTCAGGACGGGCCGTGCTGGTGGCGGGCGCGGGAGGCGATCGAGGAAGTCAAGAAGTCGGAGTCCTCGAACTCCGTCCCCCGGTCGGTGCGGACCCTCGTGAAGACGGGCGACGGCAGCGACATCCTGTTCAACGCCTATCTCGTCTCTCGCGACCATATAACCGCCGGCTGGGACGAAGTAGATCTAGAGATTGCCCGGCTCTTCATGGAGAGGATGAACCAGACCGCTATTTCAGAAACCGTCGGCCTGAGTCAGAGTTCGGTGAGTCGGAGGCTGCAGAATCACGGGATCCTCGCCGTTCTCGGCTATGCCCCGGGGTTGGCCGAATGACCGAGGTGATCGTCATCACGGCAGTGGCTGTTTTCCTCACCGTGCCGGCGAACTGGTTGGTGAGGCTTGTGCTCCGCCTGGTGCGGGTCGAGTCACCCACCGACACCAACCGGGCTGGCCGCTGGATCGGGATTCTGGAACGGCTTCTGGTCTTTGTCCTGGTCATCTCCGGCCAGGCGGCGGCTGCGGGCATTGTCGTCGCAGCGAAGAGCATTCTCCGCTTCCCCGAGATCTCATCGAAGCCGAAACAGATCGCCCCTGAGTACGTCTTGATTGGCTCACTGGCAAGCTGGCTCTTGGCGTTCGCGGCCGGCGCCGCGGTTGCCGCCTGGCTGGGTCAGGCGGTGTAGACCGTCACCTGATTTCGCTGCACGTATTGGATCCGTCCGGAGAGGCGAAGGTGCTCGAGGTGGGAGACAGTCTCGAGAAAAGCGAGCCGCATCTGAAGCGGGTCCAGATGAGGCCGGAACGATCCAACCATCACCTCCCATGCAGTGGTGTCTGCCTCCCGGACCAGTTCGGCCATATCGAGCAGCCGGCGGTCGTGGTGCAGAAGGATTTGACGGGCCCTCTCGTCGCCCTGGTCGACGATGGTCCCGTGGGCAGGGTAGGTGATGCCGATGTCCATGTTGACCAGCTTCTGCAGTGAGTTCAGATACTCACCGAGGGGGTCGTCGAGAACGCCGTCGTACATGATCACCGGCGAAATCCGGGGGAGGACGTGGTCCCCGCTGAAGGTGACGCCGGTCCTGGTGTCGCGGAGGCAGATGTGTGACGGCTCGTGACCCGGGGTGTGTATCACGGTGAGCGCCCTTCCACCACCGAGGTCGAGGTCTTCGCCGTCGACAACGGTGCGGTGGGGTTTGTAGATCTCCGGCATGTAGTCGGCTCGCTCGAAATCGGAGATTTCGTCGAGGATTGATCCCGGCACGCCGTGGCTGTGCCCGATCTGTCGGAGGTTGTCGAGAAACCCGGGGGTGTCGTTGTAGGAGTCGACCAACTTCTCGGCGCGTTCATGCATTACGAACTCACAGCTCCACTCGTCGACCAGTCGTTTCGACATCCCGACGTGGTCGAGGTGGAGATGAGAGACCACCAGGGTGTGAACCGCGTCTTCAGAGAGCCCGAGTGCCGTGAAGCCATCGCGAATTGCGTCACGTCCTGGTTTCCAATCTGTCCCGCAGTCCAGGAGCAACAACCCATCGCCTGACTCCACCGCGTACGTGTTGACGAACGGGGGCGACCTGAACGGCAGGGGAGCAGGGATCTGGTAGATCCCGTTCCCGAGATTGCGCGGGGGAGGGGCGACGTTCAGGTCGGCTCCTCGACGTGCCCGGGGCCGGTGGCACGCACCACCACCACTATGACGTACTTGGTCATCACTCGTGTTCGACTGTGTCTTTGATCCCGAAGGTGATGTCGAGGGTCACTGTGAACAGGGTGGGGGCACCGGAGTTGTCCACCTTCCCGCCCACCTTGACGATCTCGAACTTGTGGATGTCACTGATGGTGCTGGCGGCGCGCGCCAGGACGGTGCGGACCGCGTCTTCGATCGACCCGTCGGCCTGGCCGGAAAGTCGGATGGTCTTGGTTATTGACGACATGTTTCCTCCTCGCGTGGAGGGTACTAGTGGTCTGTCGCGGAAATAGTGTGCGCGTGTCTCCGAGTCATCGTCGTCATCTGGCAAGGAGAAAAGCGCAGTCGCACCCGGGAGGTTCGGCGAGCATTTTGGACGCAGCCAGGGACGACGAGGGCCGGAGAGACGCCACAAGATTTATGAGACAGGCCACTAGCTGAGTATCTTCACCATCTGCGCGCTGTTCTCGTCCTGGCCGACCTCGGTATAGCCGAGTGACTCGTAGAGGTGGCGTGCCGGATTGGTGAAGTTGACGCTGAGGCTGAGCCTGGTCGAGCCGAACTCGCGGTAGAGGTCCTCCAGTCGGAGCATCATCTGTCGACCCAGTCCCTTACCCCGTTCCCCGGCGCTGATCCCGATACCCACCTCAGGGGTCTGCTCGTCGACGAACCCATACGAGGGCCGGTCTTCGGTGAAAAGTCGCCCGAAAGCCGCTCCCAGGTACTGGCCGTCACGTTCGGCGACAACGCCGAGGTCTCCCGGCCTGCCCCAGTTCTCCCAATACTGGGCCAATTCGGGATGGCCGACCACCTGTTCGAAGGAGGATGGCTCCTCCTCATCCCAGACCACGGAGATGTAGAGCGCTTCTTTTAGCAACTCGATGTCTTCGGGTTTCGCCGTGCGAATGGTGAAGTCCACCGTGAAACCTTAGACAGGCGTCTTCTCCGACTCCTGTTGTTTTCTCTCCCAGCGGCCTGCTCCGATAACCCCGCCGGCCACCACCCCGGCGAGGGGGAGAAGCAGGGCGACGACGTTGAGACCGTCGGCATCGGCGATCCCTCCCGAAGCGAGCATGCCGAGGCCCGTGCACACCGCCAACGCCGCGAGCAGCGGCTTCCACACCGGAGGGGCCGGTCGGTTGTCGGTGCGGGGACGCTCGAACTTGCCGAAGGCGACCATGAACGGGAGAAGCAGCACCGACATGAACGCCAGCCACAGTGGACGGGTTAGCCACCACTGCAGCGTTCCTACCTCGAAGCCGAGGCCGAAACCGCCGAACAGCAGCAGGACACCAACCACGGCCACCATCGCCGTCAGGTGCCAGAGGTAGATGGTCATGATCGAGCCGTTGACCACAACCACCCGGGTCCAGACCTTGATCCGGTCGAGCCAGCGTCTTGCCGGGCCCTCGAAGAGCATCGCTAGCCCGAACTGGAATACGGCAAGGGCAACGAGGCTGACTTTGGGCGGGTTGGAATTGGTAATGGTCTCGCCTGCAAACCCGACCATCGAAACCGGGTAGGGCCCGAGAATGATCAGTGCCGCCAGCGAGACGAACCCGCCGATGGCGATCGAAGCCCGGTGGGGAAGGCCGCGGATCCGCCCGTCGGCCCAGGCGTAGCCGAGGATGTGGACTGCGTTCCAGACGAAGAGGTAGTTCAGCCAGCGGACCGGGTCGATGTCGTAGCCGATGTAGGCCACGTCGACAGCTGCGGCCGCAATTCCAAAAACGAGAAAGGCCCCGAGCCCGATCTTCTCCCACATCCACAGCGTGATCGGCGCCATTGCCACCACTACGACGTAAGTGGCGAGGAACCACACCGGGACGAGGGCGGCCTGCGAACCGACCTTGACCAGTTCGCTGTCGACACCCGAGGTGACCGCAAGCCACGCTCCGGGCGCCCAGAGGGCAAGCACCGGCAGGACCGGGACGATCAGGCGACGGAGACGGTCGCGCAGCCACTGGCTGTACTCGGTACCTTTGCGGCGGGCGGCACGCAAGCCAAGAGCGTTGGAGTATCCGCCGACAAAGAAGAAGATCGGCATCACCTGGAGCACCCAGGTCAAGCCCCTGGTCCAGGGGATGTCGGTGAGGGCATGTCCGATTCGGATCTCGCCGGCGATCACCTCAGGTGCCGCCATCAGCCAGTGGCCATATACGACAACCAGGATCGAGAAGGCGCGGAGCAGGTCGACATAGCGATTCCTCGTCGGGGGAGTCGATATCGCCAGCTTTTCGGCCGAAGCCATCGTTTTTCGGATTGCCTTCATATGGCTTCGACCTCATCGGCAGGCGGCACGTTGCACTCAACAGGAGATCCCGGTCGACACCGAACATATGTTCGATATAGTGTGACGGGTGACCGGTTACGCGGAACTCCATTGCCACACTAACTTTTCGTTCCTCGATGGAGCGTCCCATCCCGAGGAACTGGTGGAGCGTGCCGTCGACCTCGGGTATGAGGCGTTGGCAGTTACCGACCACGACGGGTTCTACGGTGTGTCCCGGTTCTGGCAGGCGGCGCAGGCAACGGGTCTCCCGGTCATCTACGGGGTGGAGGTCGGGCTCGAGGACGGAGCCGTGGATGGTGATGACCCCCTGGCCAAGGCCGAAGAATGGGATACAGCCAGATACACCCGGAGCAAGGGAGGGCAGGGTCGCCTGCGCCGGGGGAGAAGTGTCCGTGCTCACGGGACCAAACCCACCGATCTCCCTGAGTCTGATCACCTCGTGCTGCTCGCCGGCTCTCCTTCGGGGTATCGCTCCCTTTCCCGTTTCGTGACGAGGGCCCAGCTCCGGGGGGAGAAAGACCATCCGGTCTACTCCCGGGACGACCTTGCCGAAGCCGGTGCCGATCCCGATGTCCATGCCCTCACCGGTTGTCATGCAGGTGCCGTCCCGCGGGCGGCGGCGCGGGGCGATCTGTCGGCGACGATCAGGGAGGTATCCCGTCTCCAGGACATCTTCGGCACTCGGCTCCACGTCGAGATGTGGCACCACGCCATGCCCGAGGACGACGGCAGGAACGATCTCCTCTGGGAGGTGGCATCGCGGCTCTCGGTGTCGACCGTGGCCACCAACCAGGTCCACTACCACCAGCGCTCCGACGCCTATCTGTCCGAGGTGCTTGCAGCGATCGGAGGTCGAAGGTCTCTTGTGGTGGCAGACGGGTTCCGGCCCGCATCCGACGAGAGGTATCTGAAAACCGCTGAGGAGATGGAAGTCCGGTTCCGGCGTTATCCCGGAGCGGTGGCGAGGAGCGCCGAGCTGGGGAGACGGCTTGCCTTCGACCTCGCTCTGATGGCACCGCGGCTTCCCGACTTCCCGATGCCGGGCCATTTCCGCGACGAGATGGAATACCTCACCGCACTGACCTGGGAAGGAGCCCGGGACGTCTATCCGGGCTCCGACGACGGGATCAGCCCCGAAGCGAGACGGAGGCTCGGCCACGAGCTGGACATCATTGCCCGGCTCGGGTTCTCGGGCTATTTCCTGGTGGTGAAAGACCTGGTCGACTTCGCCCGCAGCCAGGACATCTACTGCCAGATCAGGGGATCGGGGGCCGACTCGGCGGTGTGCCGGTGCATCGGTCTCACCCGGGTCGACCCGATCCGCCTCCACCTTCCCTTCGAGCGGTTCCTCTCCGAAGAGCGAGGCAAGCCCCCCGACATCGACGTCGACTTCGAGGCCGACCGCCGCGAGGAGGTGATCCAGTATTGCTACCGCAAGTACGGGCGGGAGCGGGCGGCGATGGTGGCGAATGTGATCACCTACCGGGCCCGGTCGGTGCTCCGTGACGTGGCCAAGACCTTCGGGTTCACCCAGGCCCAGGTCGACGGGCTCAGCCAGTTCGTGGACACCCACGACCCCGGCCAGCTCCGCCACATGGACACCTCCCTCCCCGATGGGATGACCGCCGAGATGATCTACGACAGCTGCTGGCGTCTCGACGGGTATCCCCGCCACCTCGGGATCCACTCCGGCGGGATGGTCATCGCCGACCGCCCGCTCTGGCACGTGGTCCCTCTCGAGTGGGGCCGGATGGAGGGCAGGACGGTCATCCAATGGGACAAAGACGACTCATCGGCGGTCGGTGTGGTCAAGTTCGACCTGCTCGGGTTGGGGATGCTCAACGCCCTCCACCTCGCCCATGACCTGATCGAAGACCACCACGGCATCGACATCGACCTTGCCACCATCCCCCAGGAGCCGGCGCTCTACCGGTCGATCACCAGGTCGGACACCGTCGGGGTCTTCCAGATCGAGTCGAGGGCGCAGATGGCCACCCTGCCCAAGATGAAACCGAAGACCTTCTACGACCTTGCAATTGAGGTGGCACTGATTCGGCCCGGGCCGATTCAGGGACAGTCGGTGCATCCCTACCTGCGCCGCCGCAACGGTGAGGAGCCGGTGCGTTACCCCCACCCCCTTGCCGAACCGATCCTGAAGAAGACGCTCGGGGTTCCCATTTTTCAGGAGCAACTAATGGAGCTGGCCCGGGTCTGTGCCGGCTTCGACGGGAGCCAGGCCGACCGGCTCCGTCAGGCGATGACCCACAAACGCTCCGAGACTGCGATGGCGAGGCTCAAAGACGAGGTCTTCGCCGGTATGGCCGCCAACGGGGTCGGCGGGGCGGCTGCCGAGGAGATCTGGGAGAAGCTGCAGGGGTTTGCCAGTTTCGGCTTTCCCGAGAGTCATTCGGTCAGTTTCGCCTACATCGTGTACATGTCGGTCTGGCTCCGCTTCCACTATCCGTCCGAGTTCCTCGCCGGCCTGCTCAACGCCCAACCGATGGGCTTCTACAGCCCGAACTCCCTGGTCCAGGACTCACAGCGGCACGGTGTGGTGGTCCATGGGCCCGACGTCAACGTCTCCTGGCACGACTGCACCATCGAGGCACTCGACGCCGACCCCGACGACATCGTCACTTATCTCGGTGAGAGCTGGCGGCGGGGGAGAGGACCGGTGGACGACGCCGTACGCCCTGCGGTGGCGGTGCGGATGGGGTTGCGGTACGTGAGAAACCTGGGCGAGCGGGAGATCACGACCGTCGAGGCGGCCCGAATTCTCGGCGGACCCTTCTCCTCACCTGAAGACCTTGCTTTCCGCACCGGTCTCGACGTCGACGCCCTGGAGGGGCTGGCCGCCGCCGGTGCGCTGGAGTCGGTGGGTCTGGGCCGGAGGGAGGGTCTGTGGGCTGCCGGTGCGTTGGCCGAGATCGACCCGGAGCGGCTTGCCCTCTCACCCGGCGTCGACTCGCCACCGCTTCCCGGGATGAGCGACGAGGAGTCACACCGTGCCGACCTCTGGTCCACAGGAGTTTCCTCCCGGCACCCGATGAGCTTTGTCCGTGACCAGTTGGGCGACTGTCTCACCGCCGCCGAGACGCTGGAGATGCAACGTCACGGGGTCCGGGTCAAGGTGGCAGGGGTCATCACCCACCGCCAACGCCCCGGCACCGCCAAAGGCGTCCATTTCCTCAACCTCGAAGACGAGACGGGCTTGCTCAACATCGTCGTGCTCCCCGACATCTGGTCGAAGCACCGCCAGATCGTCCGCAAGAGCCCGGCCCTGGTGATCCACGGCCGACTCGAGTTCAACGACGGTGTCACCAACATCGTCGCCCATAACTTCGAGCCAATCGGAGTCCAAACCGTGAAGTCGCGCGACTTCAGATGATCTTCGGGGTCAGTCCAGAGCGCCGGGGTCGGCGGGAACATCGACGGCATATTCCTGGAGGACATCCAGCGGGACGACCTCGAGAGTGGAGAGGTGAGTCGAGGCGAGGACCACCGGTGCGGCCGCGCCATCGTTATGGGCTTGGAGCCAGTTGCGGGCCGTCACACACCAGCGGTCTCCGGGGCTCAACCCTGGGAACATGAACTGGGGCATGGGCGTGGTCAGGTCATTGCCAATCCGACGCTGGTGCTCGAGGAACTCGGAGGTGACCACGGCGCAGATGGTGTGGAGGCCGATGTCTTCGGGCCCGGTCTGACAGGTGCCAGTCCGGTAGAAGCCGGTAAGGGGGTCAGTGCTGCAGCCTTCGAGTTCTCCACCGAGGACATTCAGTTCGGGCATGAGGCGTTCAGGCCCGGCAGCCGAAGATGTCCCAGCCGGCTCCTTCGTAAACGGCCCAAGCGGCCGCGGCCGCCGAGGCGCGAGGGTCGGAGGCGTCGGCGCCCGGGAACCCGGCATTTGCGGCGCGTTCCTCCCAGTATTGAGGTAGGTGCTGGAAGAGGCCGACGGCCCCGGTTCTCAGATTCACCGCCTCAGGGTCGAATCTGGATTCGCACCATGCGATACGGACCGCAGTGTTCACGTCTTCGGACTTGAAGTATTCGCTGACCAGGGCACGTACCTGAACCTCGGACAGCCAACCGGCAGGAGAGGCGATGGTTCCGGTGGAAGACTCGCCACCAGGGGCGAGCGAAGCGTCTTCGTTGGGATCTTCATCGGCGGCTGTCTGCGCCGGATCGATAAGGGCGGTCTCCGCTGGAGCGTCGGCGAGCAGGGCAAACGTCAGGCCCGCGTACGTGCCTGCGGTGTGCCCTAATGATGCTGCGGCTGCCTCGAACTCGAGGTTATTGGCAGCGTCTTGTGACGTGCCGAATGCGGCAAAACCGGCGGCTGCCAGAAGAATTACCGCTACCCAGCCCGCAAGAAACGAAAAACGTCTCAAACGCATAGATGTAGTGACTCCGCCCCGGCCTGGCCGGGTTCAATTGATACCCAACCTTACTTGCTTTTTTCCACAGGCGGCAACTCGGATCGGGCACCGAGTCGGTCAGTCAACACCGACAGGACCCCCTTCCAATGGGGCCGTTCCGTATCGAGGATGTCGAAATGGCCGACCCCTTCGAGTAGGTGGATACCGGCACCGGGTCCGGCCCGCCGGGTGTGGTCGGGACTTACTTCGGTGTCGTCGAGACCGTGGAACAAGACCGTTCCATCAGGAACCTCCAATGTGGCCGGTCCGCCGGCGGCGACCAGGGCCCGGGCCGGGGGGACATCGTCGACCAGGGTCAGGTCGGTCACGGCGGCAAGCCCGATGCAGAGACTCACCGGATTCCGTTGCTGTGCCCAGAGAGCCAGGTAAGCCCCCGCGGAATGGCCGAGCAAGGCCACCGTCTCATACCGATCGCGTGCCCAGTTCAGGGCAGTGTCCACGTCGTGACCCGATCCTGGCCACGGTGGATCGAACCTGTATTCGATGTTGAGGGTGTCGTATCCGCGCCGGGAGAGGTCGACTGCCGATTGGTCGAGTTGGTCGCGGTCCCAGCCGGGAAACCAGTAGCCGCCATGTACGAGAACGACCAGCGCATTCCCGTTGGCCACTCTGTGATCGGCCAGGTTTCGCGGATGCGGGCCGTACCTGGCGTTTTCAAACGGGAGTTGGTCGCGGTAGACGAGGTGGCGGATTGCATCCCGGTAGCCGGTCGCTCCGCGGCCCGAGATCTGACGGATCGCGTTTGGCTCCACCAATGAAACTCGCCGGAAGGACTCGCGGGCGGCGATGTTGGAGAGGTGGACCTCGACCACGGGCGCTGCCACCGACGCCACAGCATCGGCGATGGCGACCGAAGTGTGAGTGAAACCGCCCGGGTTGAGCACGATGCCGTCACATTCCGCTGCGCAGTCCTGAATGCGGGATACCAGGTCAGATTCGTTATTCGATTGGAAGAAGACCGGGTCGACGTCGAGTCTCGCCGACCAATCGCGAATCTTGGCCTCCAAATCGTCGAGTGACATCGTTCCGTATATCTCCGGCTGGCGACTTCCCAGCAGGTTCAGATTCGGACCGTTGATGATTGCCAGGCGCATCAACTGGCCGCCGGGATGTGGCGTTCGATCATCGTTCTCCCTCGCTCGATTATCTCATCAGGGATGGTGCCGGAGACGACCTCCGTCGTCTCCTTCAATTGGGCGACGACCGCGTCGGCCACGTCCCCTGTCTTCGTTCCTGCCGACCGATCTGCCAGTGCCCCAGCTGTCCGCGGGTCCCAGTCGATGCGGAGTGCCCGGTAGACGGGGATCAACACGTCACGAATCCGGTCTCCGTCATCGACGACGATGACACCACCGATATGCGCCGCTCCTTTCACGAGGCGTTGCCCGACCCCCATCACTTTCACCACACCACCGACATTCACCGAGTACTCACCGGGACAATACTCACCGGGGATCTCACCGACCCTGGCGTCGATTTTCAGGGACCTGAAGGCGTCCCGCATCATCGCGGAGACGAGGCGAAAGCGTTGGCTGATCCCGGTTCTGGGGTCGTCCTCCGCCATCGCCCAGCTGAAGGCAAGGGTCCGCTCGTGGAATACAGCTGCCCGCCCTCCGGCAAGGCGCTCCACCGGGACGAAACCGTGTGCAGCAGCAACCCGAACGGCGGCGGGATAGCCGGGTTGGATGCGGTCCGCCATTCCAAAGGCCAGCACAGGATGGGCAGGGTGTAGGCGGAACACCGATCCGATCTCGCCTGCAGCGACAGCATCTAACACGGCATGGCTGACCGCCACATCGAGGGCTGGGTGATCCTTGTACGACTCGTTCGTCACCAGAACTTGGTTCATCTACCAGAGCATAAGCCGGGTGACTGGTACCGTCATAGTGCGGTCAGGTCCAGGAACTATTGAGACTTCTGACTCGTTTAACGCCGGTACCGCGGCCATTGGAGGGCAAGTGCGCCATCGGGCCATTACTGCACTGTCTATCGTCATAATGCTTGGTCTCACTGCGTGTGGAGACTCTCCCTTCAGTTCGCTGGGGGAGAGATCATCGCGCTGGGTGACAGCGCCCACCGTGCTAACGACGACTACGGTTCCGACGACGATACCGCTGGCCAAGGACGCGACCAATCTCATCTGGTACAACGACGACCTGGGCGCCGGACCGGACAATCCCGAAGATGTGGTGGCTGCCGTTTTTGCCCGGCGTGAGGGCGATCGGTTCGTTCAGGCGAGCCGGGAAGAGATCCGTAAGGTTCTCGAAGGCGTCAAGTTTCCGTCCCGGGTCCCGCCCCTCTCCGAATACGTGACGAGTCAGCTGGTAATCGAAAACAGCGGAATCGTCTCGGACGACCCGTCCGCTGCGTTCGGGATCTGGACGACCGAGCCGTATACCCGCTCGAGGTCGGTGGCGCAGCTGATCGTGCTCCGGGTGTATCAAGATGCGGAGACTGCTGCCGAACTCGACGCAGAGGGAGCCGAACTTTCCTGTGCGCGATTCGCCGCAGGGCAGACTATCGAATGTGATCTCGAAGAGATTGGCGACCGGCCGACCTGGGTGCTTCGTGAGTCGGCCGGGACGACTCTCATCTGGTTCGAAGGGATCTATCGCTATGAGATGTACGGGCGCCCGTTTGCGGCAGTCGAGGCTCTGCGACAGACTGCGGCGAGCATGACACCGCTTGAAGTGGTGCCTGCCCCCTGACCTGATCTACCGGGGCGATAACTTGAAGAATCCAGTGCCTCTGAACCTGTTGCCCGAGAATGCGTCGATTTCCGGCGACGGCGAGCTCTATCTTGGCGGCGTCTCCGCCATTGCCCTGGCCGCCGAATTCGGGACGCCGCTTTTCATCTACGACGAGGATCACCTGCGACAACGTTGCCGTGAGGTTGTGGCCGGCTTCGGCAAAGGCGCGGTGTACGCCACAAAGGCCTTTCTCTGCACGGCAATGGCCCGCCTCGCACATGAGGAAGGGATGCGCCTCGACGTGGCCACCGGTGGGGAGTACCACGTGGCGCGAGCAGCAGGAGTTCCGGCGTCGGACCTTGTCTTCCATGGGAACAACAAGAGCCGCCACGAGCTCGGGATTGCCCTGGCCGATGGCGTTGGCCAGGTCGTGGTTGACTCTTTCGACGAGCTGGAGCGAATCGAGTCGCTGGTGAGCGAGGGCCATAGGCCCCCCGACGCGCTGATCCGCATCACTCCCGGTGTCGAAGCCCACACCCACGAATTCGTTCGGACCGGCCAGGACGACTCGAAGTTCGGCTTTACCGTTTCGACCGGTGCCGCCGATGAAGCGGTGAGCCGGGCACGGGCCTCGGACGCGGTGAAGCTGAGGGGGGTCCACGCCCACATAGGGTCTCAAGTATTCCGGGCAGACTCCTTCGCCGCGGCCGTAGAGGTGATAACTGACTTTGCCCGGGGTGAGCAGTTCGAGGAGATTTCTCTCGGTGGGGGCCTCGGCGTTGCCTATGTCGAAGGTGAACAGGCTCCGACGATCGGCCAATGGGTCGAAGTCGTCAAGGAAGCCGTGGCGCGCAGCGGTTTCGAAGGACTCGTCTCGGTGGAACCGGGAAGGGCGATTACAGCAGCAGCTGCGGTGACTCTCTATACCGCTGGGACGGTCAAGCACCTCCCCGGAATCAGAACGTATGTAGCTGTAGACGGCGGGATGAGTGACAACCCCAGGCCGGTGCTCTACGGGTCGGGCTATGAGGCGTTTCTCGCGAGGAAGGTGGCGGCGCAACGCGATATGACGGTTCGACTGGTCGGCAAGCACTGCGAGACCGGTGATGTCCTGGTGTCGGAAGGTTGGCTTCCGGGTGATCTCAGGGTCGACGACATCGTGGTCACTCCGGTGACCGGGGCTTACGGCCACTCGATGGGCTCCAACTACAACAAGGTGCTCCGGCCGGCGGTGGTCTTCGTACGCGATGGAAACGTCCGCCAAGTGGTGCGTCGGGAGATTTACGACGATCTTCTCATCAGCGACCTCGGCCCTGAGTAGGGGGCCCGCCGGAATAGGCTCCTCTCACATGAAGTTGGCGAAAAGATGATGCACGGCGGCGGGTGGTGGAGCTATCTCAGCTATGACGAGGACCAGGGCACTCCAAAGGTAGACCTGACTTTGCTCAGGCGGGTCTGGAGCTACGGACGTCCGTATCTCCGTGGGCTGCTCGGTGTGCTTGCCACGATCTTCGTCATCTCGGGTATCGGGGTGGTCCCACCGATCCTGATCCGGCTCCTGATCGATGAGGCGATTCCGGCCCGGAATCTCGGGATGCTGACCTGGCTCGGCGCCGGGATGATTGCCGTACCTCTGATAAGTGCTCTCGTCGGCCTCATGCAACGATGGTGGTCTTCCCGCGTAGGTGAGGGGATCATCTTCGATTTGCGACGTGAGCTCTTCGACCACCTGCAACGGATGTCGCTCCGTTTCTTCACTGCCACGAAGACCGGGGAGTTGATGAACCGGCTCAACAGCGACGTGACAGGAGCGCAGCAGGCGATAACCGGGACACTGGTCAGCATCATCTCCAACATCGTGTCGGTCGTTGCCATCCTCACGGTGATGATCGTGACCGAATGGCGGTTGACGCTCCTTGCCGTCGCCGCGTTGCCGCTGTTTGTGATCCCCGCCCGACGGGTCGGCCGTGTTCTCCGCAGAGTCACCCAGGAGCAAATGGAGCACAATGCCTCGATGTCGGCCATCCTCCAGGAGTCGTTCAATGTCAGTGGCGCTCTCCTGGTGCGTCTGTTCGGGCGCTGGGACCGCGAATCGGAGCGGTTCTCCGAACAGGCCGGTCTGGTCAGGGACTACGGGATCCGGAGGGCCATGGTCGGACGGCGCTTCTTCGCAGCTCTCGGGTTGGTCTCGGCGGTGGGCACTGCCGCTGTTTTTTGGTTCGGTGGTTATCTCGTAATCGAAGAAGACCTGACCATCGGAGTTGTGGTGATGTTCTCGGCCCTGTTGGTTCAGTTCTATGGTCCGCTGTCGGCGATCTCTAACTCAAGGGTGGAGTTCGCCACCTCTCTGGTCTCGTTCGAGCGCGTCTTCGAAGTCCTCGACCTCGAGACCGATATCCCGGCCCCGGAGAAACCCGTCTCGATCTCTCCCGCCAAAGGTCAGGTCGAATTCGACGATGTCTATTTCAGATATCAGAGCGGTGAGGTCGAGGGTCTCGAGGCGGTGAAGCGCTGGAGAAGGGCTGGAGACGAAGGTCCGGCAATCGCCCAGGCGTCGACCCGGGAGTGGGCGTTGGAAGGCGCTTCTTTCAAGGCGAAACCCGGAGAACTTGTCGCGCTGGTAGGGCCGTCCGGAGCGGGCAAGACCACAGCGTCGTATCTCGTACCCCGGCTGTACGACGTCAATCGGGGGGCGGTGCGTATCGACGGAGTCGACGTCCGGAACATCGCCTTCGACGAACTGTCGGACACCGTTGGAGTGGTCACCCAGGAGTCGTACCTGTTCCACGACACCATCGAGGCGAACCTACGGTATGCGAAGCCGACCGCAACCCAGGAGGAGATCGAAGCTGCGGCATTCGCCGCCAATATCAGCCCGATGATCGAGATGCTGCCGGACCGGTATCAGACCATGGTCGGAGAGCGGGGATACCGTTTATCGGGAGGGGAGAAGCAACGGATCGCCATCGCCCGGGTCATCCTCAAGGACCCCCGGGTCCTGATCCTCGATGAGGCGACCTCACACCTCGACTCGAGGTCTGAGTCCCTGATTCAAGAAGCGCTCGAAGGGCTGATGGCCGGACGGACCACGCTCGCCATCGCCCACCGGCTTTCGACAGTGCGCGCTGCGGACCTGATCCTCGTCATCGACGAAGGTCGGATCGTAGAATCGGGAACCCACGAGTCCCTTGTGGCAGAGGGCGGCCTTTACCGCCAGTTATACAAAACCCAATTCGAGCCAGTGGCCTGACCCGGGACGCGTCTTTCCCTCACCACCAACGGTGCGTGAGCTCCTAG
>JBBDHT010000026.1:0-33822 GCA_040880765.1 Acidimicrobiia bacterium
TATCTGAGACGTCGGTCAGCTGTCATAAGGTTCCCGAAGAGTGGGCCGGTCAAACGGAAACCACCAGAACCCTGAAGTCGCCCAGCCCACGCGGGTGGAGCAAAGTCTCCACATCGGTCCTCGTCGACCGTATGGCAAGCCGCTTCTCTTCGTTCCCCGATCGGGCGGCTTCGAGCTCCGAATGCCGAATCCGGGAAAGCCGCTCACGGAGTCCTAGCTCGCCGAGGAAGTCATCCTGGCGGACCAGGCGTGTGGCCGCTCCCGCGCTTTCGGCCACTGCTTGCAGAGCGCTGAAGTTGACGTCGGCTGTGATGTCGGTCCCGCCCGGCTCGTCGAGAGGGTGGGGCCCCAGATGATGGGCTCGATACGTCCGCAGGGTGCCGTCCCCGCGACGGGGTAATAAGCCCTCGGAGGTATCGCCGTAGTCGATGATCACGATCGATCCAGCCTCGAGCCTCGCCAGCGCGTCTGTCATCCATGCTGCGGCGTCGAGTTGCACTTCGACCCAGCCTCCGTCGGGCACGTCACCGGCAAAGTTCCCGAGCCACTCACTCACCTCGGTCCGGGGCGCGGCGTCGACGAATACAAGTGCTTCGCCGTCGCTACCCACCCATCGCTCCCGCCAGCCGCCATCAACCCTTTGCGCCACGGCCATCGGAAGGTTGTCGATCAACTCATTGGCCAGCACCACGCCCCGCAGGGGCCCGGGTACGTCGAAAAGAGACGCGTGGATCCGGTCCGGTGGAATGATCACCTCGAGAGACCTTCGCGCTGCCGGAGACACCTCGATCGCAAATGTCTCCACCCGGATCGTGTTCAGCAGCGGCCGGAGCAACGACCCTGAGCCCGCTCCCACCTCGTAAACGGCGAAGGGGTCGCCGATCCGGAGCTGCTCGGCGGTGATGTACCCGGCGAGTGACTCACCAAAAAGAGAGCTCACCTCGGGCGAGGTGAGAAAGTCACCCGCCTTCTCGGAGCGAAGTGTCTCCCCACCGAAGAATCCGTCGGAGTGGTAGAGGGCGAGCGCCATGAACTCCTCGAACGGCATCGGGCCGTGCTCGAGAATCTGGTTCCGAATGTGTTCTTTGAGGGACATGCGATAGCTTTGCGGTATGGACTTTGGAGTTTTGATCTTCCCGACCGATACCGCAATTCGACCTGACCACCTCGCCCGAGAGGTCGAGGCGCGCGGGTTCGAGTCGCTCTGGTTCCCCGAGCATTCCCACATACCATCCGCCAGGACGACACCGTGGGGTGGCGTCGAAGGGGCGCCTCCCCTCCCGGAGCAGTACTGGCACAGCCACGACCAGTTCGTCGCCCTCTCGTACGCGGCTGCAGTCACCGAAAACCTCAAACTGGGCACAGGGATCACCCTCCTGGCCCAGCGCGACCCGATTTGGACAGCCAAAGAAGTCGCATCTCTCGATCATCTCTCAAACGGAAGGGTCATCTTCGGGATCGGATACGGCTGGAACAAGGAGGAGATGGCACACCACGGCGTCCGATATGAAGACCGCAGGTCGCTGTTGCGCGAGAAGATGCTCTTGATGAAGGCCTTGTGGGCGGAGGATGAAGCAAGCTTCGAAGGAGAGATATTGACTCTCGAACCTTCCTTTGCGTGGCCGAAACCGATCCAAACGCCGCATCCCCCGGTTCTGTTGGGGGCAGGTGCGGGACCGAAGACCATCGAGCACATGGTCGAATTCTGTGACGGCTGGATGCCCCTCGGCACCAGGCACGACATCACAGGAAAGGTGAAGGAAGTGCGGCAGGCGCTTCAGGCCGCGGGTCGGGATCCAGATGCCTTCACGGTGAGCGCTTCCGGCGTGAAGCTGGAGCACGTGGACGACCTGCGGAGAGCCGGAGTAGATCGGGCAGTATTCAACCTTCCACCCCTGGGCAGCGACGTGATACTTCCCCGCCTGGACAAGCTCGCAGCCGGCGTCGGGTTGTAGCCAGGGGCGGCCTGCCGGCCACCGGGTATCCTCCGGATCCAACATGATCGAGCAGTTGCGGGCATTCGACACCTCCGACCTCGTCAAGAAGCGCCTGCCACCGGTGATGTCGGCTCCGGCGTCGACACCGGGGATGCTGACCGGTGTCGTCTTCGCCGCCCTGACCAACTTCCCCTCGATGATCCCCAAGAATGGACTGGTCCAAGGGGTGGTACTCGGCATTACCTTCGCTATCGGATACGGGTTCGGTGCAGCATTGCATTGGTTGTGGCGTTTCCTCGAGTTGCCCTCACCCCAGGGCCGGGTGTGGCGCTCCTTGGCTTGGATCTGGTACCTCCTCCTCCCCGCTCTGTTGCTCTTCAGCGCCTGGCACTACGTCGGCTGGCAGAACACCGCTCGAGCAGCATTCGGGATGGAAACCATCAGCCCGCTCGTCTGGCTCGTCGTGGTGCCGGTTGCGGCTGCTGTCACCCTTCTGGTTTTCATCGTCGCCCGTTCACTCCGGAAGCTCTTCAATCTCATCGTCCACTGGTTCGATCAACACCTACCGCGACGTCTCGCCCTGCTCGTGGGTGGGGTCGCCTTCTTCGGGATGATGTGGGGACTGTGGAGCGGTGTGATGGTGGACGCATTTTTTGCTGCTGCCAACCAGATACTCGCACCGCTCGACGCTTCAACAGACGACGGGATCATTCAGCCTCAATCTGCCAACCGATCGGGCAGCCCGGCGTCGCAGGTCGACTGGGAGACACTGGGACGGCAGGGGCGCAACTTCGTTGCCACCGGACCCTCAGAGTCGGATCTGAATCAGTTTCATGGTGGCGGTGCTCTCGAACCGATCCGGGTCTATGTCGGCCTCAACTCGGCGGAGACCGTCGCGGAACGCGCCAGACTCGTGCTCGACGAGCTGATCAGGACCGATGCCTTCGATCGGAATGTCCTCGTCCTGGCTACCACAACGGGCTCCGGAATAGTCGAGTCAAATGCGATCGACGCGCTCGAGTATGTGACCAAAGGCGATGTCGCGGTTGCAAGCGTCCAGTACTCGTACCTGTCGAGCGTGCTCTCGTTGCTAGCTGATGCAGACGAGGTGAGGCAGGCTTCGCGGGTCGTATTCGACGAGATCCACAGCCACTGGTCCGGCCTGCATGAGGATTCGCGCCCGGAGCTCTATCTCTACGGGCTCTCGCTCGGCGCGTACGGTGTGGAATCGATCCTCACCTCGATCGCAATCATCAACGCCCCGATCGATGGAGCCCTGATGGTGGGACCTCCGTTCATCAGTGGATTGTGGAGCCAGCTCGTCGCCGACCGCGACCCGGGAAGCACTCCAGCGACGCCTGTCTACGAAGAGGGCCGCACCGTCAGGTTCACCAACGAGACAAGCGCTGTCTCCCTACCAAAGGGAGAGTGGGGCGATACCCGGATCCTCTATCTCCAGAATGCCTCCGACCCCGTTGTCTTCTTCACGCCGAGCCTCCTTTTCGACCAACCCGACTGGCTGCGCGACGGACAGCGCAGCGCCGACATCGTCGAAGGGTTCGTCTGGATCCCGCTGGTGACGATGTGGCAGGTGCTCATGGACGGTGCCGCTGCAGGGTCGGTCCCTGAGGGGTACGGCCACCTCTACAGCAAACAGGCGAACGCCGACGCCTGGATCGCAGTGATCGACCCCGAAGGCTGGTCGGATACAGAAACAGACCGCCTCAAGGAGCACTTGACCGCCCTCGGGCCTGCGGAGTAGAAGAAAATCCCGTTCCTAAGGCGTGGCGTATCAAATCTGATATCTAGCCGGACGAGAACAACCCCCTTCCCAATGGACCGGGAGTTTGCCATTGTCTTTCCATGGCACAAGGCGAGGCCAGGCTCCTCAGGTTCCTGGCCGAGAACAGCGGTGTGATCACGAGGTCCGATGCCCTCGCTCTGGGCATGAAGCCGGCCACCCTTGCCCGACGGGTGCAGACCGGGCATCTGGTTCTCGTTGGGAAGGGACTGTATGTCCAGCCGGGCGTGATGGAGGCGGAACGAACGACTCTGCTCGCCGCCACGCATGCACTCGACGCAGTCGCTTCGCATCATTCGGCGGCGCGACTTCACGACCTCGATGGACTGAGTTCGGAGATCGTGGCCGTCACCGTTCCCACCCGCAAGAGCAACCGCTTCGGCGCGGTGGTGGTCCACCAGGTGACGGACCTGAGCCCGACGGATGTCATGGTGATTGGGGGGATTCCGGCGACGAACGCGACACGTACCATCGTCGATCTTGCCGGTGTGATTGGCAAGAAGCCGCTCGCCTCGGTTCTCGATGCGGCGAACCGGCGCGGCATCACCAGCTACAACGACGTGTCTTCGCGACTCGAGTCGCTGGCGCGAAGAGGCAAGCCAGGAATCACGAAGCTCAGAAGCGTCCTGCAACCGCGATTAGGTGGATTTGTCGTCTCCGAGAGCACACTCGAAACGCGGCTGCACCATCTGATCTCCACGGCCGGGCTACCGCTGCCTTCCTCTCAGTACCGGCCACCGTGGTTGAAGTCGACGAACGGCCGGGTCGACATCGCATATTTTGAAGAGAGGTTGATCATCGAAGGCGACAGCCAGAGGTGGCACGGCACGCCCGAGACCTTCCAGGCAGACCGTCACCGTGACAACCTGGCTCAGCTTGCGGGCTGGCGGATCCTCCGTTTTACCTGGGAGGACATTACGCGGCGGCCCAGCTACGTGGTCGACTCGATCCGGCGTGCCCTTTCTGTTTCGCCCAGCGATCAAATATGAGACGCTGCGCCTTAGGAACGCGAAAGGGGCCGCCCGAAGGTGGCCCCTTTCTTTTGACTCGAGGGTGGTTGCCCTAGAAGTCCATTCCGTGGTCTCCACCGCCGCCTGCCGGCATCGGGGGATGATCCTCTTTCTTCTCGGCGACAAGAGCCTCGGTGGTGAGCAGCAGGGCTGCGATTGAAGCAGCGTTCTGCAGCGTCGACCTCGTGACCTTTGCCGGGTCGGGGATACCGGCCGCGATCAGGTCTTCGAAGACTCCCGTTGCAGCGTTGAACCCGAAGGATCCCTCGCCGTTACGGACCGTTTCGACTACCACTCCGCCTTCGAAACCGGCGTTGAAGGCAATCTGGCGAAGCGGCTCTTCCATCGAACGGCGGACGATCTGACGACCGGTCTTCTCGTCGGTGGTGCCACCGCGTACCTTGTCGACTGCATCCTGAGCCCTGAGCAGTGCGACCCCACCACCGGGTACGACGCCCTCCTCCACTGCGGCACGAGCCGCGGAGACAGCATCTTCGATACGGTGCTTCTTCTCCTTGAGCTCGACTTCCGTGGCGGCGCCGACCTTGATGACGACAACACCACCGGACAGCTTGGCAAGACGCTCGTTGAGCTTCTCACGATCCCAGTCCGAGTCTGTGGCCTCGATCTCGCGCTCGATCTGCTTGATCCGGGCTTTGACATCCGACTCGGTGCCACCGCCATCGACGATGGTCGTGTCGTCCTTGGTGATGACGACCTTGCGGGCACGTCCCAGCATGTCGAGGGTGACGTTCTCGAGCTTGAGACCGACCTCCTCGGAGATGACGGTTCCACCGGTCAGGATCGCGATGTCCTGCAGCATGGCCTTGCGGCGCTCGCCGAATCCGGGAGCCTTGACGGCTACCGATGAGAAGGTGCCGCGGATCTTGTTGACGACAAGGGTGGCAAGTGCCTCTCCCTCGACGTCTTCGGAGATCACCAGCACACTCTTGCCCGAAGACATGACCTTCTCCAGAACCGGGACCAGGTCGTTGACCGACGTGATCTTCTGGTTGGCGATCAGGATGTACGGGTCTTCGAGAACCGCTTCCTGACGGTCGGTGTCGGTGATGAAGTATGCAGAGCTGTAGCCCTTGTCGAACTGCATCCCCTCGGTGAATTCGAGCTCCAACCCGAAGGTGTGGCCCTCCTCCACTGTGATGACCCCATCCTTGCCGACCTTGTCCATCGCGTCAGCGATCACTTTGCCGATCGACGGGTCGTTGTTGGCCGAAATGGCGGCAACGTGGGCGATCTCTTCGGTGGTCTCGATGTCACGAGCCATCTCCCCGATTGCCTTCACGGCTGCTTCAACGGCGGTTTCGATCCCGCGCTTCAGCTCCATCGGGTTGGCACCGGCCGCCACCTGCTTCAAGCCTTCCTTGACCATCGACTGGGCGAGGACGGTGGCCGTCGTGGTCCCGTCACCGGCGATATTGTCGGTCTTGTTGGCTACCTCGTAGGCAAGCTTGGCACCCATGTTCTCCCACGGGTCCTCCAGCTCGATTTCCTTGGCAATGGTGACGCCGTCGTTGGTGATGGTGGGTGAGCCCCACTTCTTCTCGAGGACGACATTGCGACCCTTGGGGCCGAGTGTGACTTTTACGGTGTCAGCGAGCTTGTCAACACCCGCCTGCAAACCCTTGCGGGCCTCTTCGTTAAAGCGAAGTTCTTTAGCTGGCATTATTCAGCTCCTCACTTGACAATGGCCAGAAGATCACGCTCGGAGAGGACGAGATACTCGTCGCTGTCCAATTTGACCTCCGTGCCTGCGAATTTCGAATAGAGAACCTTGTCCCCGACGGAAACTTCCATCGGAATCCGGTCTCCGTCATCGTCGCGGGCGCCAGGGCCCACAGCTACGACTTCACCGGTTTGTGGCTTCTCCTTGGCGGTGTCGGGGATGACCAGTCCGGACGCGGTTGTTGTCTCCGCATCATCATTGGACCTGACCACCACTCGATCACCAAGCGGCTGAAGCTGCATTCCTAGCTCCTCCTTGAGCAAATTGCTGCATTTCGTCTGAGGAAGACGGTCGCAAACCCTGGCTTAGAATCTGCCTGGGCAGCGGATCTTCCCGGTTAGCACTCTCACGAGGTGAGTGCTAACGCAACAGTAGCACTCACCCGGGCTGACTGCTAAATCGAGGTTAAGCGACGCCGACTCAAATCGGCCGGTCATCGACCGCTCAAAGCGGCCGAGAGCACTTCGGCAATACCCGAAACACACGATTCATCGGTCTGGATGCTGTCCGGGACCGGGCCCTTCTCCCAGTCGCCGCGGCTCCACTCTTCGAAGCGGCGCTTTACCACGGCGGGGATCTGGTGCAGGTCGTTGGGTGAGACCACATCTGCGCGGGTGTGGGACTGCAGCAAGTCGGTCGTGTCACCGGGCGGGACGATGGCCAGGATGGTGTGGGCGTACCGAAGATACTCAAACGCCTTTCTACCGATCCACCAGTCGTCGTCGTCGGCGAGGATCACTGCCACATCGGCGGCAGCTGTCTCCGCCAGTGCCACCTCCCGGTCGACCAGACCGACGAAGTCGATGACACCGTGGGGATCCATCTTCTTGAGGTTCTTCTTCTGTTGGCTCGATGCGCCTCCCACAATGCGGAGGCTTGTCTTTTCGGGTGGGAGTGTCCCGAGAGCGTCCATCAAGGTCGCTGGCGTGAAGACGCTTTCCTCACGGGCCCGAACGCTCCCCTGGAACGTGCCGACATAGGTCAGGGTGAACTTGTCCGGATCCCTGCCAGCCAGCGCAGGGTCGACATCGACGTCGGGGTAACCGTTGGTGACGACATGGAGACGGGCCGGATCGAGACCAGGATGAAGGTCGAGCAATCGAAGTCGGGTCCGCGGGGTGACAGTGATCACATGGTCCGCCCTGCTCAGGTATTTGCGTTCGAAACGCACCATTCGTTTCGCATAGAAGTCGGACCGCCGCCGGAGCGCCCTGTGGAAGCTGGGCGGGTCGCGTAACTCCTGAACACAGGGGACACCGAGAGCGTCGGCGAGTCTCTGGGCGGCGATCATCCCGCTGTACGGGGGAGATGTGCCGTAGACGATATCGATTCCCTGCAATTGTTCTCCCATCCGCCGGGCGACGGAGCGCGCCCAGGGGGCGAGCAGGTCGGGGACCAATACGGCCCGTTGCAGCCAGTTCACGTAACGCACCGTGGACAGATACCGGACTATTCGGTCGGTGGATGCTTCCGGCTGATGGGCGTCGACGGCCGACCCGTCCAGGTCCTGGCGCGACTGATACTTCATCCACTCGGTGGGCAGGGTCACCACCTCTATATCAAAGCCGTGACGGGGAAGGAACTCCATCACCGCCTCGACGCGGTAGGTGCCCGACGTGCGCATCGGGGGGTAGCGCGCGGTGACAAACGCAACCCGGCGTGGAGTTGATCCGTCAGTCAAAGGCAGTTCCAAGGACCCGCCCCGGGTCCACATTCTCCGCCCAGTCGGTGATCCGGCCCCTTGACAGCCAGTAGCCCCCGGCTACCCCGATCATCGCCGCATTGTCGGTGCAGAGCAGAGGAGAAGGCAGGCAGAGGCTGATTCCTCGCTTGTCCGCCTCTTCGGCGAACCGCGTCCGCAGCCTGGTGTTGGCCAGGACGCCGCCGCCTCCGCCGACCGTGGTTGCCCCCGTGTCGTCGACCGCCGAGAAGGTCTTGTCGACGAGAACGTCCACGATCGCCTCCTGGACCGAAGCCGCCACGTCTTCGATCGAGGGGAGCTCCTCCGCCTTCGCTGCCTTCTCGATGAAATTGACAACCGATGTCTTGAGCCCGCTGAAGGAGAAGTGGTAGGGCCGGTCGGGCAGCGCTCGAGGAAACTTCACAGTCTCGGGGTCACCGTCGACGGCCAGTCGATCGATTGCAGGCCCTCCGGGGAAACCGAGGCCCATCACCCTGGCGAGCTTGTCGAAGGCCTCGCCTGCAGCATCGTCGATGGTGCTTCCGAGCGTCTCATATTCGCCCCAATCACGGGCATGGACAATCTGTGAATGCCCACCGGACGCGAGCAGGACCACGGCCGGGGGCCGGAACTCCTCGAACTCGATACGGGGAGCCATGAGGTGCCCTTCCATATGGTCGATTCCGACGAAAGGCAGCTGGCGAGCCCATGCCGTGGCTTTGGCAAAACTGTGTCCGACCAGCAGGGCTCCAACCAGGCCGGGGCCGGCCGTGGCGGCAATACCGTCGAGATCGTCGGGGTGGACACCAGCCTCGTTCAGCGCATGGTGGGTGAGAGAGCGGATCGACTCGACATGGGCCCGTGCCGCGAGCTCGGGGACCACCCCTCCGAAACGCTCGTGAAGGTCGACCTGTGAGGAGATGATGTTGGAAAGCGCCTCAGTGCCACGGACCACCGCAACCGCGGTCTCGTCGCAACTGGTTTCGAAGGCGAGAATCGTAGGTTTCATCGCAGCGAATCCAGCGTGGCAGCGTAGCCGGGCGAGTCGATGTCATGCACCCAGAGAATCAGGGCATCGTCGTCCTCGTAATAGCCCTTCCTGACCCCTACCGGGGCCAGTCCGAAACGGTGGTAGAGGCTGATCCCCGCACGATTTCGTGATCGGACTTCGAGGGTGAGGTGCCGGGCACCCCTCTCGAGAGCAGCATCGATGAGACTCACCATGAGTTTTCGGGCATAACCCCTGCGGCGCTGGTCCGGGGCGACGAGCAGGTTGGTGACATGAGCTTCTTCGCCGGAGACCATCATCCCGCCAAAGCCGTAGAGTGCCGCGCCTTCGACGACACCGAGGTAGATGCGGCTATCCGTCTCGATCTCGTCGTTGAAAACACTCTCCGACCACGGCCGGGGTTGATTCGCCGACTCCATGGCCACCAGAGCTTCGATGTCTTCACCGCTCAAGGCCCTGATTTCTGCGGTCATTGTCGACCCCATGGGCCCTCCTGACGGACTTTCTCCCAGTTGATAGTGACGTCTGCATCGCGCAGGTACATCGGGCGAATGTCATCGGGAGAGGGGTAATTTCCCTTCTCGAAACGCCCCCGCCCCACCTCCGCCAGCGCAACCGCGTAGGGGTACCGGGGCCGGCCGACCTTGGCACGATGGATACCGGAGACAAATCCCTCGGGCAACGCGTTCACATCACCGACCACGAGGCTCTGTTCGGGACATTCGACCAGCTCCGCACGTAGCACCTCGGTTGTGACCAACTCCACCGATCCCTCTTTGACGACTCCGCCGGGAACCGGCCGGTAGCGAGCAACGGCAAACTCGTCCCGTCGCACGTCCACCACCGCCCAAATGAGTCGGTGGCCGGTGCGCGCCTCCAGGGCGATCGCATCAAGGGAGACGGCCGGGACCAGCGGTATCCCGAACGCTGCCGCGAGCCCCTGAGCGGTCGACAGCCCAACGCGAATACCGGTGTAGAGGCCCGGGCCGATGTCCACTATCACCGCGTCGAGGTCGGACGGCGACCACCCGACCTGGTCGAAGCAAAAGTCAATGGCGGGAACGAGAAAGGTAGCGTGACCGACACGGTCGACCCTCGAAGCGGTGGCCAGGGTGGTCCCATCCTCGACCACGGCCACCGAAGCCCCGGGGGTGGCCGTCTCAATGGCAAGGTACTTCATATCACCGACTCCCAGTCCCGCTCCGCCCAGGAGCCAAACGGCTCGAAGGCGACGAGGCGGGTGTCTTCGTCGATGACGTCGATGCGAACCAGGAGATGGTCGGCGGGAAGGGTGGCCTCGATCGCATCGCCCCATTCGATCACGAGGACCCCATCGCGGGATATCTCGAAGACATCGAGGTCCTCGAACTCGTTGATGCTGCTCAACCGGTAGATGTCGGCATGGACAAAAGGGAGGAAGCCACTCTGATACTGCCTGACCAGAACGAAAGACGGGCTCACCACATCCTCTTCGACGCCGAGCCCCGATGCCAGGCCCCCCGCGAACAGTGTCTTGCCGGCACCGAGCGAACCTGCAAGGACAATCACATCACCGGGACGGACCAGGGGTGCGACCCGGCTGGCGAGAGCAAGGGTATGTTCGGGGCCGGGGCATGAAACTTCGATCATCTAAGAATACAGGGGATCGGAACTCATTTTTTTCCAGCCAGAATCGCGTACTCGATAGCGGCAGCAGTGGCACCGAAGGCAGCCTCTGACACCGCATCCACTCCGGCATCCCGATCACCGCAGGACACCGCGAACGCAACATCACCGTCGAACCTCGTGTGTGCCGGACGGACACATACTGCGAGGGCATCATGGGCGCGAACCAGGACGCGGGTGAGTTCGACCCGGGTGAGGTGGGCATCGGTGGCCACCACGATCAGGGTACTGTTCGTCTGGTCCGGAGGGAAGAGTTCCGGCGGACCCGGCTCGTGTATCCCTCCGGTCAACGAGCTCCCGTCGATCGAGAAGACGTCACCCACGGGATTGGCAACTACCAGGGCGCCGACCGTCGCGTCTCTGACCTTTCGCACTGCGCTGCCCAGGCCGCCCGGAACCCTGCTCTCGAAACCACGCCATTTGGCAGCGGTCGCTCCCGTGCCCGCTCCGACCCGGCCCAGCGGGACGGGCTCCGACGAGCGCGCGTCGTAGGCGGCCCTGCCCTCCTCCGGACCTGGCCGTCGGTCAGGGCTGCCCTCGGAGATGTCGAAAATCACCGCTGCGGGGACGATCGGGACCTTCACGAGACCGGTGTCGTGCCCGCGGTCATCGGCCACAAGTCCGGCCACCACACCATCGGCAGCAGCCAGGCCAAAGGCGCTCCCGCCGGTCAGGAGCAGGGCCTGGCACTGCTCCACCCGCATCCCGGTTGCGAGTAGAGCCGTTTCTCTGGTGCCGGGGGCGGCGCCACGAACCTCACAGGCGACGACATTCGGCTCGGGAAGGGAAACGACTGTGCACCCGGTAGCTGCCTCGGTGTCGGTCCAATGGCCCACCTCGATACCCGCAACGGCAGTGATCGTGTCGTTCATTGTGTGTACCGGCGGGGCACGCGCGGACCGATTGAACAGACCACCTCATAGGAAATGGTCCCCAATTGATCGGCCCATTCGTCTGCGGAGATCGAAGACGAGGCCTGCCGGCCGATCAGCACCACCTCGTCACCGACAGCAACCTCGGCATCGCCAACAGTGACCATCGTCTGATCCATCGTCACCGTCCCCGCCACGGGGTGGCTTTCGCCGCCGATCAGCACCCGCCCTCCCCGGGACAGGTTCCGCCAGAAACCGTCTGCGTAGCCAATCGGGATGGTGACCACCGTGGAATCTCTCTCCAGCGGTGCGATCCGCCCATATGACGGTCTCGTTCCGGCTGGCAACCGCTGGACGTGGGAAACTCTGGTGGTGATGGCCATCGCCGGCTCCAGATCGACGATCGCCCTGGTGTCCTCACATGGATGGAGGCCGTAGATTCCGATACCGATCCTGGAGAAGTCGCGCCTGGCCTCGGGAAAGAGAAGGGCACCCGGCGTATTGGCGAGGTGGGTCAGCGGGGCTTCGATATCGACCGTCTCGTCGAATTGCTCGATCTGAGCGCGGGTGAAATCGGGATCGGCGTCGGCAACCGCAAAGTGGGTGAAGACCCCTTCGATTTCAAGCCGATGCCGGCGGACGCGGCGAACAAGGGCGGGCCAGTCGGTCGGGCTGACGCCAACCCGGTGCATTCCGGTGTCGATCTTGAGGTGGACCCCGGAGCCAAAACCGGCGGATGCCAGAGCGTCGGCGAACTCGATGCTGTACACGGTGGGCGTGAGGTCCCATGGAGCGAACTCCTCGGCTGCATCCGTCATTGGTTCAGACAGGACGACGATCGGACCCTCAACGCCGGCTTCGCGAAGCCGGATCCCCTCTTCGACCAGCGCGACCGCGAGACGCGTCGCTCCTGCCTCGATGGCGGCCATGGCCACCGGGGCGTCGCCGTGACCGTATCCGTCGGCCTTGACCACGGCGCATACCTCCGAAGGGGCAATCACTGCGGCGATCGCTTGGACATTCCTCTGGATCGCACCGAGGTCGACGATGGCGTATGTGGGTCTCACCAAGCGTAACTTCCTACTGCCGCCGCGAGGTCGGACGCGGTAACCGGGCCTCCAGCACTGATCTCTGCACCTGCGATGCCGTGATAGTAGGCGGCGGTGACAGCAGCATCGAAGGGCTGCACTCCCCGCGAAACCAGCGCGGCGATCATTCCGGTCAGGACATCACCGGTCCCTATCGTGGCCAGCTCGGGCCCTCCCGTGGTCACCATCACCGGCAGACCCCCGTCGGAAATGCGTGTGGGATTCCCCTTCAGCAGGACCACACCACCCAGCTTGCCGGCCAGGGCGCGGACTGAGAAAGTCCCTCCGCTGCGTCCGGTCAATCTCTCGAACTCGCCGGCATGGGGCGTCAGGACAAACCCGACCTCCCTGTCTTTCAAGACATCGAGGACATCGGGGACGAGCCCCCCTGCGTCGATGACCAGCGAACTGGCGAGTCTGGCAATTTGCAGGGCTCCCGGGAGATCCTCGCCAGCCAGACCGGGCCCGACTACAACCACGTCAAAGCGGTCGAGCCGCTCCACGGCTTGGTCCATCTCCAAGGTGGGGAACTCGACGGTGTTGGAGACGACGGCACGACGGTCGGGGCTGGCGATAGCCACAGAACCGGCGCCGAAGTGGAGCGCGCCGCGGGCAGCGAGGACAGCGGCACCACTGAGACCCGTCGATCCCCCAACCACGAGGACCGCTCCCGCCTTCCACTTGTACGCTTTTCGCTCCCTCTCCGGCCGCACCGCGTCGTCAGCCGTCGCGACGAACATCGAAGGGCTCCCGCCTTCAATGCCGATATCGGCGACGGTCACCTCGCCGCAAAGATCCGGTCCGCGACCCAGGAGGTGGCCGGTCTTCAGGGACCCGAAGGTGACTGTCTCCACAGCTTGGAAAGCCTGCTCCTCCACCTTTCCAGTGTTGGGATCGAGCCCGGTGGGAAAGTCGACGGCGACCACGGGCGCAGGTGAGTCGATCCAGCGGAACACTTCAGCCGGCAGCCCACCCCTGACTCCACCACCAAATAGCGCGTCGACTACCACGTCCTCGCCTGCCGGCTCCCCCACCCCGGTGAACCGGACGCCGGCAGCCCTGGCTGACTTTGCCGCCCGCCTCGCTTCCGGTGTCTTCGGCGAGTCCAGCGCCTGTACCGTCACGGCAACACCACGAGCTGCCAGATAGCGCGCCGCCACGTACCCGTCACCCCCGTTGTTGCCTGGCCCGGCGAGGACGGCAACCCTCTTCCCGTACCCGGCACCGGCCCGCACCGCGGCCAGAGCGACAGCATGGCCGGCCCGGTCCATCGCGACGTCGAGGTCGCCCTCGTAGGCGCGGTCTATCCTCCGGTACTCGTCGGCGGTCACAACAGGTTTCACAGGGTGAAGGCTAACGCCGGTTCAGTCGTGATCACCCACCGCTACGGCCATCACCAGCGCTGAGGTATCGGTGTGTGTGATGGTCACCAGAATCTCGGTCACCCCCAAGAACCGGGCCCTCTGCTCGGCGCGCCCGAACATGTTCACCGTTGGCTTTCCGCCGCCGGTGATCTCGATCTCCTGCCAGCCGATCTGGCGAAATCCGAGGCCGAGGGACTTCATCACGGCCTCCTTGCCGGCAAACCGGGCGGCGAGTCGGCGGGATGGCTTGGCGAACTTGAAGGCATATTCACGTTCGTGTGCGGTGAAGCACCGCTCGGCGAATCGCGGGTACCTCTCCAACACTCCCTCCACCCGGCCGATGTCGGAGAGGTCGACCCCGAGACCGAGGATCTTCATCTCAAATGCTCATTCCACGGTCACCGTCTTCGCGAGATTGCGGGGCTTGTCCACATCCAGTCCCTTCGCCGTGGCGACATGATATGCCAACAGTTGCAGGGGCACCACCGCCGTGACGGTGCAGAGCAGGTCGGGCCCGGAGGGCACCCGGATGATATGGTCGGCCACGGAGCCGACGTCGTCCCCTTCCTCGGCAACGAGGACGATCGTTCCGCCGCGGGCCTTCATCTCTTCCATGTTGGCCAGGGTCTTCTTGGTGACATGGCTGTCCGTCGCGATGCCGATCACCACCACGCCCTCCTCGATGAGTGCGATCGGGCCGTGTTTCATCTCGCCGGCCGCGTAGCCCTCGGCCCGCACATAGGCGATCTCCTTGAGCTTGAGGGCACCTTCCATCGCCACCGGGAAGTCGCCCGACCTCCCGAGAAAGAAGTAGTCACGGACATCCGCCCAATCGCGGGTCAACTTCTCGATTGCGTCCGACTGCTCCAGCACAGACTCCACCTGTCCGGGAAGCTGGTTCAGATCACGAACCAGCAGTTCGATCGCGCCGGGGTCCATCGCGCCCCGCACCTGGGCGAGGTAGAGGCCGAGCAGCTGCATGGCAACCAATTGGGTGGTGAATGTCTTGGTTGCAGCGACGCCGACCTCGAGGCCGGCGCGGGTATAGAGAACGGCGTCGGACTCCCGGGCCAGTGCGGAATCGACGACATTGGAGACGCCGATCACAGTCGAGCCCTGGGCCTTGGCATAGCGGATCGCCGCCAGGGTGTCGATGGTCTCCCCCGACTGGCTGATCCCGATGACTAGCGATCTCGAGCCCAGCACCGGGTCCCGGTACCTGAACTCGGAGGCAATGTCGATCTCGACGGGCATCCGGGTCCATCGCTCGATCGCATATTTGGCCATCATCGCCGCGTGGTACGAGGTGCCGCAGGCGACGACAAACACCTTGTCTGCCTCCCGGAGGATCTCCGGGTCGATCTTCAGTTCCCGCAGAATCACCCGGCCGTTTTCCACTCGCCCGGCGAGGGTGTCGGTGATGGCGTGGGGCTGCTCGTGAATCTCCTTGAGCATGAAGGTCTGGTAACCGCCCTTCTCAGCCGCTTCCAGGTCCCATTCCACCTCCCGCTCGTCGGGGACGATGACATTCCCGGCGAGATCGGTGACAGTCACCGTGGTGGCGGTGACCTCCACCACCCGCTCATCATCGATGACGACCATGTGCTTGGTGTGCTCTAGGAACGCCGGGATATCCGAAGCGAGGAAATTCTCCCCCTCCCCGCGCCCCACCACCAGGGGCGAACCGCGCCGGGCCCCGACCAGAACCCCGGGATTGTCGCTCCTGCTGACTGCGAGGGCCAGGGCACCATCGGCCATCTTCATCACCTCGCGCACCGCGTCTCCGAGAGAGCGGTCGGACATAGATTCGATCAGATGGGCGACCACCTCGGTGTCGGTGTCGCTGCGGAAGACATGGCCATCAGCCTCCAGTTTCGCTTTGAGATCTGCCCAGTTCTCGATAATGCCGTTGTGGACGACCACAACACTCTCGTCACAGTCGAAATGGGGATGGGCGTTGATCGAATTGGGTGCACCATGTGTCGCCCAACGGGTGTGGCCAATGCCTGAGATGGCCGGCGGCGGGGGGTCATCCGCCAGTAGTTTCTCGAGATCAGCGATGCGGCCGGCGCCCTTGCGGACGGTCAGCTTGCCCTCGTAGTTGAGAGCGACGCCTGCGGAGTCGTAACCCCTGTATTCCAACCGGGCCAGGCCCGGCACGAGTATGTCGATCACCTGCCGGGGCCCGACATATCCAACAATTCCACACATAGCAAAACACCTTTCCAGTCACAGACCGGCTCGCCCGTTTCGCACGGGCACGGTCGAAGAAATTACCTGATAAAGGGTGTGCGAAGTCAGGACTCTGACTACCCCACCACCAGTCTCTGTGAACCGGAATCACTTCCGGGGTTTCCTCTGGTGGTTAACGACCGGGTCGACCGGGAAGGCATCCGCCGAATGATTCGATGACCTTCCTCCTCGTCACCTCGCTTCGAGCGAGGTCTGGCGCTACTTGTTTGACACCCAGTTGCTCTTTTGGCTCACACCTCTCTTCCCAGTACGTCTCCAGCAGTTGCTGCAAGACGATCAGCGTAGTCGCTGGCCTGCTTTCCGGTAAGGGCCTCGACCATCACCCGGATCAGAGGCTCCGTCCCCGACGGGCGGACCAGAACCCTCCCATGCTCCCCGAGCAGGTCCTCGATGTCGCTGACCTCGTCCCAGAGCTCCGTGGCGCCGTCGATATCAGCGCCGCGCCGCACCGGCACGTTTACCAGCACCTGGGGGTACTCGGTGATGGCGCTGGCCCGTAGCTCGCGCAATTCTTTGCCTGTTCCGGCGACGACGTTGAGCAGCCGCACGGCCGTCATCAACCCATCACCGGTGTTGCCCGTGTCTGTGAAGATGATGTGACCCGACTGCTCCCCTCCAAGCAGCCCCCGTCGCTCCTCGAGTGCTTCCATGACATAGCGATCGCCGACCCGTGTCGTGACCAGGTCGACTCCGGCCTCATCCATCGCCTTGTGCAGGCCGAGATTCGACATCACGGTTGCGACCAGCAGGTTGTTTTTGAGCTGGTTCTGGGACTTGAGGTGGCGGGCGATGATCGCCATCACCACATCTCCGTTCGCCACTTTCCCGTCCTCGTCGATCACGATGAGCCGGTCGGCATCTCCGTCGAAGCTCAGACCGATCCTGCCTCTGGCCATAGCCGCCAGGTTCTCGGGATGGGTCGCCCCGCAATCAAAGTTGATGTTGGTGCCGTCCGGCGCGTCGTTGTAACACACAACGTCGGCGCCGAGGCGTGAGAACAACTCCGGCGCAGCCTTGTAGGCGGCGCCGTTGGCGCAGTCGATCGCAACCCGTAGCCCGGTGAGGTTGTATCGGGATGCCTTCGCCACCTGGTCTATATACCGGTACATCGCATCTCGATCCTCATACCGGGTCCCGATGGCATCACCGATTGCAATCTTCGAGCCCGCGTCACGGAGCCGATTCTCGATGTCGGCCTCGACGTCATCCGGCAGTTTCGATCCACGCGACGAGAGGAGCTTTATGCCGTTGTCGGAAGCCTGATTGTGCGATGCCGAGACAACTGCACCCATGGTTGCGGCCGAAGCCGCGGTCAGATGGCTGATACCGCCGCTGGGCATGACACCGACATCGATCGTGTCGATCCCGACAGATTGAAAACCGGCCTCGAGGGCGGCGGACAACATCGGTCCAGAGCGTCTCGTGTCACGGCCGATGAGGACCGGGCCGCCTTTCAGGTACGAACCCGCGGCCTGTCCGATGGCAAGAGCAAGCTCGGCGGTCAGTTCCGAGCCAGCGGCACCCCGGACGCCGTCGGTCCCGAAGATCTTCTTTCCATCGTCAAGCAGACGACGGAGGTCCGGCATCAGCGCTTGGTGTACTGCGGTGCCCTGCGGGCCTTGCGCAGACCGTACTTCTTGCTCTCGACCACACGTGCGTCGCGGGTCAGCAGGCCGGCCTTCTTGAGCACCGGTCGGAGGTCGGGTTCGAGCTCTATCAGAGCTCGAGCGATGCCGAGTCGAAGCGCATCGACCTGGCCCGTGGTGCCTCCTCCTTCGAGCTTGGCGTGGATGTCGTAGCGGCCCTGAGAGTCGGTGAGCTGAAGTGGCTCCATCACTCTCATGCGGGCGGCCATCGTCGGAAAATAGACTTCGAGAGGACGCCCGTTGAGCGTCACCGAGCCCGACCCTTCATAGAAGCGGACACGGGCCACCGACGCCTTCCGGCGACCTGTTGATTGGACGAGGGGCTTGGGCATCAGACTTCTGCCTTTCGGATATCGAATTCGAGGGGCTGCGGTTGCTGCGCGACATGGTCGTGCTCGCCACCCGCGTACACCTTGAGCTTGCGGGCCATCTGCCGGCCCAGCTTGGTCTTGGGGAGCATACCGACGACTGCCCGCTCGATGATTGCCTCGGGACGCCGATCGCGGAGCCGCTCGAAGGTCTCTGCCTTGATCCCACCCGGATAACCGGAATGGCGGTAATAGATCTTCGACTGGCTCTTGTCGGATGTGACCGCCACCTTTTCGGCATTGACGACAATCACGTAGTCGCCACCATCGACATGGGGTGCATAGGTCGGCTTGTTCTTCCCACGAAGAACCTGGGCGATCTCGGACGCCATTCGACCCAGGGGCAGGTTCGTGGCATCGACGATCCACCAGGATCGATCGACGTCACCGGCCTTGGGCGAGTATGTCTTGTTTCTCTTCACTGAAAACTGCCTCCGCAGGTTGAATTCACCCTGAATGGTGTTTGGGGTGCGTTTGGGGAAACGGTTCCGCTGCGGGAACGCCCATATGGTAAACGCGGCGAAAGTCAAAGGGAAATCGCTGGGTAACCCACTTCCCAAAGGGTGAGACCGTGCGGCGGCGCAACGGTTCCCGCGTTCGAACGGTCGGCTCTCGTGATGATCTCTGCAACGTCCTCGAGCGGTATATACCCACGGGCAACGTCGAAGCAGAGGCCGACGAGGGAGCGGACCATCTGGTGGCAAAAGGCATTGGCGGTGACCCAGAAAGCCAGGATGCCATCGTCGGAACTCTCCCAGAAAGCCCGCTCGACACGGCGAATGTTGCTCTTTCCCTCCACCGACCGACAGAAGGAGCTGAAGTCCTTCTCTCCCGGGTAGTGCAGGGCGGTCTCGTGGAGCAACTCCGGCCTGACCTCTCCGGGGAACCTCCATATGTGGCGGCGCAGGGTCGGGTCTACGTACGGCGCCGTGCTCGCCAGATACCGGTAGGTGCGGCTCGTCGCCGAGAACCTCGCGTTGAAGCCGTCGGGGACTCTCGAGCAGGCGGTGATGGCGATCTCCCCGCCCAGCATCGAGTTGAGTGACCTGGCGAGACGACGGACATCGACTCCGCCTGCCTCGAACGACACCACCTGGCCTCTCGCATGGACTCCCGCATCAGTTCTCCCCGCCACGGCGGTGGGAGGCACCTCTCCGAGAATCCGGCCCAGCGCGTTCTCGAGCTCGCCCTGGACTGTGCGTTGGCCGTCCTGGCGGGCGTAACCGCTTAAGTCGGTTCCGTCATACGACAGATCGAGCCGGTAGACGGGCATCAGAAAATAGAGGAAAACGCGGCGAAGGGCACCGCCAGCAGGGCACGGAACAGGAACGCAACCGCAAACCCGATCAGGACCGACACCCCGGACTTCTTGAGGTCGAGTTCGGTCACCTCCTGGGTGGCGACCACCAGGAGTGCCAGATACCAGACCAGCCCGATTGCCCCGATCAGCCGGGAGCCACCAAGATCGAGCAGTAGCGGGAGGACTGCCAGTCCGTGCACGCCCACCATCACCTGGGGTCGGGACATGCTCTCGAACATCCACCGCGACACCCCCCACGTGGCAAAGGCAAGGATCAGCCAGGAGACAACCGATCCGATGACCACCGCGAGCAAGGCACGGATGTCGAAGGCGGACAACGACGAAAGCAGGAAGAGTTGGCCCATGTAGATGAGGCCTCCCACCAGGGAGACAAGGAGGGCGCCGTCGGCCGATGCGTCACCATCGAAGTACGCCTGTTTGAACGCATCGCGGTTGAACAGAGTCGCCCGGAAGGCCCGGGACAAGATTTTGGTCACGGCGGAGGAGGTTACTAGCGCCGCAGCCGCACTCTCGTCACGCTGTGATCGCTTGCCTTTTCCAGGATCAAGCTGGCGCGGTCGCGGGTGGGGAGGATGTTCTCGACGAGATTCCTCAAGTTGACCTCCCGCCAGATCTCGGAGGCTACCTCAATCGCCTGCTCGTCACTCAAGCCGGCGTACTTGCGAAAGTAGGCATCGGGCTGGGTGAACGCGGTGTCCCGGAGGCTGAGGAAGCGCTTCAGATACCAGGTCTCGATATCCCCGGGGTCGGCGTCGACGAATATCGAGAAATCGAAGTAGTCGGAGACGAATGCGCCTGACTCGCCGGCCTGGAGAACGTTGAGGCCCTCGACGATGAGAATGTCGGGCCGCCGCATCACCCGCACCTCGTCGGCGACGATGTCGTACGCTATATGCGAGTAGATCGGAATCTCCAGCTCATCCTCCCCCGCGGCGGAGCGCGCCACGAACTCGAGCAGCGCCTTTCTGTCATAGCTTTCCGGAAATCCCTTGCGGTCCATCAGCCCGCGTGCCTCGAGCTCAGCGTTGGGGAGGAGGAAACCGTCGGTGGTCACCAGCTCCACGGCCGGATGTTGTGGCCATCGCGCCAGCAGCGCCTGCATGACACGGGAAATGGTCGACTTACCCACCGCCACAGATCCGGCGACACCGATGATAAAGGGGGTGGGGGCCGGGGGGGCACCGAGAAAAGTCTCGGTCACCGCCCCGAGATGGGAATTTGCCTGGACGTGGAGGTTGAGTAATCGGGACAGAGGAAGATAGGTCGCTTCCACCATCGCCATGTCGAGATTCACGGTGATGCCCCTGATGCTCTCCACGTCCTCTTCGCTCAGAGTCAACGGAGTGCTGGCCCGGAGTGCCGACCAGGATTCCTCGTCGAAGTCGAGATAGAAGGGAGAAGACACGTGTTAGGAGGATAGATACCGGATGATCCATACAATGTTGCGGGTGAGGAAGCTTCTCTCCTGGATTGTCACCATCCCGTTCATCACCGGCTTCGGCCTTCTTCTGCTGCTGTTCGACGTCGTCGGGCGCATCGTCCGTCCCTTCTCGTTCAGAGGCTTCGAATGGGTGATGGCCTCTCTCCAGTGGTCATTGCTCCGACTCTTTCAGATATTCGGAACCTCGATAGAAGTGGAACGACCCGACGACCTCTCCCCGGGAACGGGTTATGCGATCCTGTCTAACCATCAGAGCATGCTCGACATCGTGATGATTGGAGGCATCCTTCTTTCCAACTTCCCAAAGTACGTGGCCAAGAAAGAGTTGAGCAACTGGATCCCCTCCATATCTCTCAACCTGAAGGGGGGAGGCAATGCCCTGATCGACCGGGACGATCCGAGGCAGGCGATTCGGGCGATCAAAGAGATGGCCGGGACCGCCCAGGAACGCGGGGTGTCGGCGGTGATCTTCCCCGAGGGCCACAGGTCGAAGGACGGAAACCTGCTGCCGTTCAAGACGGCCGGGGCCAAGTCGATGCTCAAGGCAGCGGACCGGCTGCCTGTGGTGCCCGTGGTCATCTCCGGCTCTTGGGAGCTCAACCGCCTGGTTCCCTTTACTCCCGGGGTCAAGGTGCGGATCGCCTTCGGAAGTCCCATCCCGAGGAACCCTGGGGACGAGTCCGACGTCATTCGCCAGGTAGAAGAGTGGATGCAGTCGAAATTGGTGTCTGCCTGAAAAGTGGAAAATTCAGCTAAATCCCCCGGCAAAGTGTCCGATAGATAACGGGTGACACAATTCCAGGCCTCCCTAATCGCCTCCGGCGACCCTGAGCCCCTGCCCACAGTGGTCGAGTTGGACGAGGGCAAGCTCGTCATCCAGTCAAACGGGCAGCCGCTGGGCAACTGGCCCGTGTCCGACCTCGAATTTGTCCGCGTCGTCGGCGGGTTCCGCGTCACCCTCGACGGAGAGGTGGCAGTTCTGAAGCTGACCGAGTCCGACGAGTTCAACGCCGAACTGCGCAAGCTGAACGAGGGAGCCGCCGAGAGCGTTCCCCAAAAGAAGTTCAGGAAGAAGCGGGAGCGGAAAGCGGATGTGAAGTCACAAGAACCCGTCGCCGTTGCCAGCGCGGAGCCGGCCTCGGAGAAAATGGGCGCCCCCGTCCTCGACCGACCCGCCGAAACCCCCGGACCTGGAGCAAGAGGTCAGACCTTCTTCAATTGGATGGATGCGAAACTGGATGTAGCCGCCAGACGCGGCGGCAAGTATCTGCCGCAATGGGTCTTCACCCGGGGCGGCGTGGCCGTAGGCCTTCTCCTCTTGATCGCCATCCTGATTTTCCCCGGGCCGTTTTCGGCAGTGTTCCTGATTGTTGCAGCCATCGGCATGATCACGAGTTCCATTGCCCTGATGGACCAGGTGATAGCCACCCGTATCTTCCGCGGCGGCTTCACGCCGATTCACGGGCTCATCGGGTCGCTCGTCCTCGTATTGATCGGTTTAGTCCTCGCTTCTCTGTGACAAAGAAAGAACCGCCCCTTTCGAGGGGCGGTTCTTTCTCAACAGACTTCGTATTCGCTAGTGGTGTGTCGGTTAAATAGGTTGTGAGTGTCTCCGAGTCATCGGCGTCATCTGGCAAGGAGAAAAGCGCAGTCGCACCCGGGAGGTTCGGCGAGCATTTTCGACGCAGCCAGGGGCGACGAGGGCCGGAGAGACTCCATCATTATTTGAGCGACGCACCACTAGACCAATTCGATTATCGCTTCTTCGGTGGCATCGCCCCGACGTGGCCCCAGCTTGGTGATACGGGTGTACCCACCGGGCCTGTCGGCATAGCGGGGCGCGACCTCGTCGAACAGCTTGGAGACCGCCTCACGGTTGCCGATGTCCTTGAGAACCATCCGCTTGGCGTGCAGTTCACCGGACCTTGCCTTGGTGATCATCTTCTCCGCATACGGACGCACGGCCTTCGCTTTGGAGAAGGTGGTGACCACCCGTCCGTAAATGATCAGATCGGTGGTCAGGTTGGCCAGGATCTTCTTCTCGTGAGAGGGCGACCCGCCGAGACGGGGACCCTTCCGCGGGCGTGGCATCAGGAACCGCTTCCGGCGTCGGCCAGGCTGAGTCCGAGCTCGTCGAGCTTGGCTGCAACCTCATCGAGGCTTTTCTGACCGAAGTTGGTGATGTTGAGCAGGTCATCGGAAGTACGCTCCACCAGCTCACCGACCGTCTTGATCTGGGCGCGACGGAGGCAGTTGCGGGGACGCTCCGAGAGGTCGAGAGCCTCAATCGGTAGCTCGAGGTCGGGCGAGCCCGAGCTCTCGATCTGAACTTCACCAAGCTCGAGACCCTGGCCTTCACCGATGTCGGCGAACAATCCCATCAGCTCACCAAGTGTCTTGCCCGCCGAGGAAACAGCCTCAGCCGGCTCGATGGCGCCGTTGGTCTCGACGTCGAGCACGAGACGGTCGAAGTTGGTCATCTGACCCACCTGGGTGTTCTCGACCCGGTAGGAGACCTTTCGCACCGGGGAGAAGATCGAGTCGACGGGGATGACCCCGATTGTCGCTGATGCACCTTTGTTGGCGTCGGCGGTGCGATAGCCAACGCCCGGGGCAACTGTCATCTCCATCTCGATGCGGCCCGAAGCGCTCAGAGTTGCGATGTGAGCATCCGGATTGACGACTTCAACTCCTGCGGGAAGTTTGAGGTCTCCGGCGGTCACTTCACCTGCGCCCTTTGCGGACAGGTAGAGGGTCTCGGTGTCGTGGCCATCCATGCGGATGACGATTCGCTTGATATTGAGGATGATGTCGACGACGTCCTCGACAACTCCGGAGATGGTGGAAAACTCGTGCTCCACTCCCTCGATCTGAATCGTGGTGATTGCGGCTCCGGGGATCCGGGAGAGCAATGTGCGGCGAAGCGTGTTACCGAGCGTGTACCCGAAACCCGGTTCGAGCGGTTCGACGATGATCCGCGAACGGCCATCGGAAATCGCTTCTTCTTCTATTTGGGGACGCTGAACGATTAACAAGAGTTACCTCACTTAGAGTAGAGCTCGACGATCAACTGCTCGTTGATAGCCGTGTCTATTTGGTCCCGACGGGGATGATCTCTCACGACCACTTTCCGCTCACCGGGATCAACCTGCATCCAGTCGGGAACGACTCGATCCTGGGTGTCCACCGCGTGCTGGACGACAATTATGTTCTGGCTCCGCTCCTTGACGGTGACCACATCACCGGGGCGGACCTGGTACGACGGGATGTCGACCTTCTTCCCATTCACGAGGAAGTGGCCATGGTTGACCAATTGACGGGCCTGGGGCCTGGTGGCAGTCAGACCGGAGCGCCAGACGACGTTGTCGAGACGCTGCTCGAGAAGCTGAAGGAGGTTATCGCCGGTAATGCCGGGGCGGCGGGCGGCCTCGGCGTAGTAACGGCGGAACTGGCGTTCCAGCACGCCGTACATCGTGCGAAGCTTCTGCTTCTCCCGGAGCTGGATCAGGTAGTCGCTCTCCCTGATGCGCCCCCGGCCGTGCTGACCAGGAGGATAGGGACGGCGATCAACCGGACACTTCTTCGACTGACACAGCGGGGTGCGGGCCCGGCGGCAAGCCTTGTGACGGGGACCTGTGTAGCGGGCCATCAGCCACGCCTCCGCTTCTTGGGACGACAGCCGTTGTGCGGGAGCGGAGTCACGTCTTTGATAAAGGTGACCTCCATGCCCATGTTCTGCAGCGTCCTCACCGCGGTGTCCCGGCCAGAGCCGGATCCGCTGACGATGACGTCGAGCTTGCGGATTCCGTGCTCCCCGGCACGGCGGGCAGCCTCTTCGGCTGCGACCTGAGCCGCATAAGGGGTCGACTTACGCGAGCCCTTATACCCCACCGAACCACCCGAAGTCCAGGCGACAGAGCCACCATTGAGATCGGTGATGGTGATGATCGTGTTGTTGAAACTTGCTTTGATGTGGGCCTGGCCGTGGGAGATGTTCTTCCTCTCACGCCTGCGTACCCGCTTGCTACCTGGTTGAGTCGCCACCGATTACTCCTACTTCGTGACCTTTTTCTTACCGGCAATAGCCACGCGGCGGCCCTTGCGGGTCCGTGCGTTGGTGTGGGTGCGCTGCCCACGGACCGGGAGTCCGCGACGGTGGCGAATCCCCTGGTAACTGCCGATCTCGATCTTGCGCTTGATGTTCTGCTGGACCTCGCGCCGCAGGTCACCCTCGACGTCGTAGGCAGCCTCGATTTGCCTCCGGATTCGCGCCACCTCGTCGTCGGTGAGCGAGCGGATCTTGGTGTCCGGGTCGATGTCCGTCTCGGCGCAGACCTGCCGGGCGCGGGTCGGTCCGATTCCATAGATGTATGTCAGCCCGATCTCGAGCCTCTTGTCACGTGGGAGGTCGACTCCCGCAATTCGTGCCATTAATGATCTCCGTTGGGGGTCATCTGTGGTACCTCATCCTTGACGCTGTTTATGACGGGGGTTCTCGCAGATCACCCAGACGCGGCCACGACGTCGGATGATCCGGCATTTCTCGCACATTTTCTTGGTGGAAGGTCTAACTTTCATTCTGGTATCTCCAAAAAATCTCTTGTCTCACACTGCGGTCAGGCGGAAAGACCGTCATGGCGCGAGTATCACCAGGCCACATCCCAATAACTTCGAGCTATTTACGGGGGGTGTCCCGGACCGAATAAAGCGCTCCAACCACAAAAAGGGGAGGAGACCCACAAATGTTAGCCACGACTGGCCGCCTCCTCAAATTCAACAGGCACCGGCTCGTCGGCAGCGGTGAAAATCATCGGGCCGTCGGGGGTAATCGCCACAGTGTGCTCCCAGTGGGCCGAGAGGCTGCCGTCGGCGGTGCGAACGGTCCAACCGTCGGCGTCGACCTTGGTATGGCGCTTCCCGATGTTGAACATGGGCTCGATGCAGAGGGCCATTCCCTTGCGCAGCTTCAGCCCCGTTCCCGGCTCCCCGTAGTTGGGGACCTGGGGCTCTTCGTGCATCTGGCGCCCGATTCCGTGGCCCACATACTCTTCGACGACGCCGTAGCCGTGCTCGGCGCCGATCCGGGCGACGGCGGCTCCGATGTCGCCGAGACGGTTCCCGTGGCGGACCTGGCGGATCCCGGCCCACATCGCCCGCTCGGTGGTCTCGATCAGCTGCTTTGCCTCTTCGCTGACCTCGCCGATGGCCATGGTAAAAGCAGCATCGCCGTGAAAGCCCTCGTAGATCGCTCCGGCGTCGACGCTGAGGATGTCGCCTTCCTCGAGGCGATAGCCGCCGGGTATCCCGTGGACAATCACATCGTTTGGCGACAGGCACAGCGTCGCCGGGTAAGACCCGTGATAGTTGAGGAAGGAGGAGGTGCAACCGCGCTGTTCGATTATCCGGGCTGATATGTCCTCCAACTCGAGGAGGGAAATCCCGGGAGCTGCAGCCTCCCTGACGGCCCGGTGGACTTCGGCGACGGTGGCGCCGGCCTTCTCCATCTTGGCGAACTCGCGACGGCTCTTGATGCTGATCATCAGGTGATCAAGCCTCGGTGGGAGCGGCGACACCGAGTTGGACGAGGATCCGCTCGGTCACCTCGTTCATCGGGCCGACACCGTCGACCTCGAGGACCAGCCCACGCTGTTCGTAGGTCTCAAGCAGGGGGGCGGTCTGGTCGAGATAGATCTGGAACCTGGTCCTGATCGTATCCTCGGTGTCGTCGGCACGTCCCCTGGCGAGAAGCCGCTCCACCAGAGCCTCTTCGTCGACTTCAAAGACGACCACATGATCGAGTCCGTTCTCACCGAGCAGTTCGTCGAGCGCTTCGACCTGGGCGGCAGTCCGGGGGAACCCGTCGAGAATGTATCCCTCGGCGGCGTCATCCATGGCGAGGCGCCCTTCGAGCATCGCGACAGTTATCTCGTCGGGGACGTAATCACCGCGCTTCATGATCTCATCGACCTCACGGCCGAGGTCGGTGCCTGTAGAGACATGGTGGCGGAACATGTCGCCGGTTGAGATGTGGGGGATGCCCAACCTCTCGGCGATGCGGTCGGCCTGGGTGCCCTTGCCGGCTCCGGGCGGCCCGATGAACAAAAGCCGCATTGTCAAGTGAGGATTCCCTCGTAGTTACGCATCGTCAGCTGCGATTCGATCTGCTTCATCGTTTCCAATGCAACACCGACCACAATCAGAATCGAAACTCCGGAGAAGGCGATCGCAATCCCGTACACGGCACCGGCAATCGCGGGAAGCACCGAGATAACACCAAGGAATATCGAACCGGGGAGGGTGATCCGGTTGAGGATGAAACCGAGGTGTTTCGAGGTCTGACGGCCGGGACGGACCCCGGGGACGAACCCGCCCTGGCGCTGGATCATCTCAGCCTGCTTCTCCGGGTCGAACTGGATCGCTGTATAGAAGTAAGTGAAGAAGATGACCAGAGCGAAGAGGATGAGGATGTACCACCAGCTGACTGCCTGGGCGCCGCCACCGAGGTTCTCGTCGATCCACCGATAGGCCGCCTGCACCCAGCCGGCGTCCGAGGGGATGGCGGTGATGATCAAGGAGGGAATCAACAACACCGAGGTGGCGAAGATCACCGGGATCACCCCGGCAGTGTTGACCTTCAACGGGATGTAAGTCGATTGGCCGCCCATAACCCGGCGCCCCCGGACCCGCTTGGCGAACTGGATTGGGATCCGGCGCTGCCCCTGATCGACGTAGATGATCGACACGATCATGGCGGCAAAGACCAACATGATGAAGACAAAGCGGCCGGTGAACCCGACTGCAGCCGTCTGACCCCAGATCTGGCCGAAAATGAACGGGAACTGGCTGAGGATGGAGACGAAGATGATCAGCGACATCCCGTTGCCGACTCCACGCTGGGTGATGAGCTCACCGAGCCACATCACCATCGAAGTGCCTGCCGTCATCGTGATGACGATGAGGATCACACGCGCCGGGGTGTAATTGGGAATCAGGTCGATGCCGTTGGTGAACCGGCCGGAGTGGAAGAGGAACGTGAATCCGGTCGACTGGATCAACGCCAGAACCACTGTCACATAGCGGGTCCACTGGGTGATGACCTTCCGGCCCGACTCCCCTTCGTCCTGGAGGGCCTGGAGCTTGGGAATGACCACAGTCAACAGCTGCATCATGATCGCCGCAGTGATGTAGGGGATGATTCCCAGGGCAAACACGGAGAACTGCTCCAGCGCACCACCGGAGAACAGGTTGAGCAACCCGTAAATGCCTCCAGCCTGCTGCTGGGATTGGAACAGCGAGACGGCGTCGAGATCGATGCCGGGCACCGGAATGGTGGCGCCCAGCCGGTAGACGCCGAACATGGCAAGGGTGAAGAGGATCTTCGCCCGCAAGTCCGGGATCTTGAACATGTTTCTGTATATGGAGAGCATTTGGGGTCCTAGGAGTCCGTTGGATACGCCGGGTTCAGAGAACCTCGACCGTGCCGCCTGCCTTTTCGATCTTCTCTCTTGCCGCTCCGCTGAAAGCGTGCGCCTTCACGGTCAGAGCCTTGTCGAGCTCGCCCTCGGCCAGAACCTTCACCTGGCCCCTGTGGCGGATCAGTCCCTTCTCGCGGAGGGTCTCCGGGGTCACCTCGCTGCCGGCTGCGAAATCGGCGAAGGCGGTCAGGTTGACCACTGCGTAAGTCTCCTTGTTCGGGTTGGCGAAACCGCGGAGCTTGGGCAGACGCATCGCTAGCGGCGTCTGGCCACCCTCGAACCCGGGACGCAGAGAGTTGCGGGCCTTGAGACCTTTGGTTCCCCGACCCGCCGTCTTCCCGCGTCGCCCGGCTTCACCACGACCGACGCGGATCTTCTTCTTCTTCGAACCCGGCGCCGGTGCGAGGTTGTGCAGTTTCAGCTGCTCTTTTTTCTCACTCATAAGTAACTCACTAAATCGATGAACCGGCGTCAGCTCTCGTCGACGTCGACGAGGTGCCGGACCTTGTCCAGCATCCCTCGCAGGCTCGGGTTGTCATTGTGCACCGCAGACTGACTTATCTTGCGCAAACCCAGGGACTCGACGGTGGCCCGCGTCTTCGGCTTCTGCCCGATCAGCGACCTCTTCAGGGTCACGGTGACGGTCTTCGCCTTTGCTTTTGTCATCACTCACCCGCCTTCGAGTGTGCTCGCAGCGACTCGGTCGAGCGGTAGGCGTTGAGCAAGCCGGGAGGGACGATATCTTCGGCCTTCTTGCCGCGAAGGCGTGCTACTTCGTCGGGACGACGCTGGCCGGTCAGCGCCTTCATTGCCGCTCTGGCGACGTTGAGATGCGTTGGCGATCCAAGTGACTTGGCGAGGGCGTCTTTGACACCCGCCGCCTCGAGGATCTGGCGGACCGCCCCGCCGGCGATGACGCCGGTACCGGGCGCGGCCGGCTTGATCAGCACCCGGGAGGCACCATGCTCACCGATCTGCTGATGGACCACCGTCTGGCCGGCCATCGGGATCTCGACCATGTCGCGTCGGGCGACCTCCATGCCTTTCTGAATGGCAGCGGGGACTTCCTTGGCCTTACCGTAACCCACCCCGACCTTGCCGTTGCCGTCACCGACGACAACCAGCGCGGTGAAGCTGAAACGACGCCCACCCTGGACGACTTTCGACACCCGGTTGATCTGGATGACGCGCTCGTCGAATTGACTCTGTTGTTGATCGTCTCGTCGATTTTGCTGGGCCATAACCCTCAAAACTCCAATCCGGATTTGCGGGCCGCCTCGGCCAGCGCCTTGATCTTGCCGTGGAACTTGTATCCGCCCCGATCGAAGACCACGGAAGTCACTCCGGCTTCTTTGGCGCGATCGCCGACGAGCTTGCCGACCTTGGCGGCAATCTCCTCGGTGAGCGTTTCGGAGCGCAGGTCCTTCTCCTGTGACGACGCCGAGGCAATTGTGTGCCCGGCCGCGTCGTCGATGAGCTGCACATATATGTAGCGGTTGCTCCGGTAAACGGCCATACGGGGACGTTCCCCGGTCCCGGAGATATGCTTGCGCACCCGGCCGTGGCGGCGTCTCCGGGCCTCTGTTCGAGTACCCATCACTTACCTGCCTTTCCGGCCTTGCGGCGCACGTGCTCGCCCAGGTACCTGATTCCCTTGCCCTTATAGGGTTCCGGGGGCCGGACCTTGCGGATGTCGGCGGCAACCTGGCCCACCATCTCCTTGTCGATTCCCGAAACAATGATCTTGGTGGGCTCCGGAACATCAAATGTGATCCCATCGGGGGCAGGGACGTTCACCGAGTGACTGAAGCCGACCTGCAGCTCGATATCGGCGCCCTTGAGAGCCGCCCGGTAGCCGACTCCCTGGATCTCGAGCTGCTTGGAATAGCCTTCCGAGACACCCTGGACCATGTTGAACAGGAGGGCGCGGCTCAGACCGTGGAGAGCTTTTGCCTGTGGGCTGTCTCCATCGCGGGTGAGCGTGACCACACCCTCTTCCTTGTTGAAACCAACACGTTCGGGGAAGGTCCGGGAGAGCTCACCCTTGGAGCCCTTCACGGTCACTGAAGCGCCGTCGATCTTCACTTCTACCCCTGAGGGGATTTCGATCGGCATTTTTCCAATACGACTCATATCACCACACCTCGCAAAGGATCTCGCCGCCGAGACGACGGCGCCGTGCTTCGCGGTCGGGGAGGAGACCCTGGCTCGTGGACACCACAGCGACACCGATGCCGCCCTGGACCCGGGGCAGCTCACCGGCACCTCGGTAGACACGGTGACCGGGCTTCGACACCCGTTTGATGCCTTCGATAGCGGGGCGGCGGCGCTCGCCGTAGCGAAGCACCAGCTCGAGCTGGCTGTGAGGGCCTTCTTCCTTCTTCTCGAAGCGGTCGATGAACCCCTCGTCGACGAGAATCTGGGCGATCCCGACCTTTACGTTGGACGCAGGCATCGAGACCCGCTCGTGTCCCACCGCGACCGCGTTGCGGATCCGGGTGAGCATGTCGGAGATCGGGTCGGTCACCATTACCATGATGCTTTCCTCACTCCCGGAAGCTCACCTGCAGATGCCAGCTCGCGCACGCAGATACGGCACATCCCAAAATCTCGGAGATATGCACGCGAGCGCCCGCACCGCTTGCAGCGGTTGTACCCGCGTACTTTGAACTTGGGCTTGCGGTTTGCTTTTGCGATCAATGATTTCTTAGCCATTTAGAACTCCTATCAATCCCCTGTTTGCTTCCGGAACGGGAATCCGAAGGCTTCCAAAAGGGCCCTGGCCTGCTCGTTGTCGGGTGCGGTGGTGCAGATGGTTATGTCCATCCCTCGGGTGCTGGTGACAGAGTCGAAGTCGATCTCGGGGAAGATCAGCTGCTCGGTCACTCCAAACGTGTAATTGCCCCGGCCATCGAACGATTTCGGGTTCAGCCCGCGGAAGTCGCGAATACGGGGGATGGCAACAGCCAGCAGCCGGTCGAAGAACTCCCACATGCGAGCGTCGCGCAGGGTAACGGACGCGCCGACATGTAGGCCCTCACGGAGCTTGAAGCCGGCGATCGACTTCCTCGCCGCGTTCAGCTTTGCTTTCTGACCTGTGATCAGACTGAGCTCGTCGGCTGCGGAGGTGACTGCCTTGCGGTCGTTGACCGCGTCACCAACACCCATGTTGACCACGATCTTTTCGAGAGTCGGGATCTGCATCGGGTTGTCCAGGCCGAGAGTCTTCTGCAGCTCGACAGCAATTTCTTCCTTGTAACGGGTCTTGAGGCGCGGAGAGCTCACAACTCACCCCCGCACTTGACGCAGACGCGGACTTTTTCACCGTCGTCGTTGACCTTGTGCCCGATTCGGGTCGGACCGCACTTCTCACAGACGATCATCACGTTGGATGCATCGATGGGCATGTCCTTGTCGATGATCCCGCCCTGCATTGTCTGGCCGGTGGGCCGGGTGTGCCGCTTGGCGGTATTGACCCCTTCTACCTGGACTTTGTTCTTGTCGCGGAGCACCTTGGTGATGTGCGACTCGACCCCGGCATCCTTGCCGGAGATCACCATCACCGTATCGCCCTTTTTGAGTTTCATGAGAGGCCCTCCTTCGAGCTGCCCTTCGACGAGTTTCCGCAGCAAACTCGCAAGGAACCCGAAGGGTTCCCGTCGCCTTTCTTCAACTTCATCAGAGCACCTCCGGAGCCAGCGAGACGATTCTCATGAAGCGGCGGTCGCGAAGCTCGCGGGCCACCGGCCCGAAGATCCTGGTGCCGCGAGGCTGCTGGTTGATATCGATGATCACGCAAGCGTTCTCATCGAATCGGATGTATGAACCGTCGGGGCGGCGGGACTCCTTACGGGTCCGCACCACAACGGCGCGGACAACCTCGCCTTTCTTGACGGAGCCGCCCGGCGTCGCCTCTTTGACGGCACCGACGAAGACATCCCCGACCCCGGCATAGCGGCGGGACGAGCCGCCGAGCACCCGAATGCAGAGCACTTCCCGGGCGCCGCTGTTGTCAGCGACCTTGACCCTCGATTCCTGCTGGATCATCTTGCACGCTCCAGGATCTCCACGACCCGCCACCGCTTCTGCTTCGAGAGCGGGCGGGTCTCCATGATCCGGACGGTGTCGCCATTGTGGGCGTCGTTGGTCTCGTCATGTGCATGGAATTTGGTGCTGGTCCGCACCACCTTGTCATAACGAGGGTGTGACGACTGCGTCGGGACTTCGACGGTGACTGTCTTGTCCCGGGAGTCGGAGACGACAACGCCCACCCGCGTCTTGCGACGATTCCTTGTTTCGTTATCGGTCATCGGGCACCCTCCTTAGGAGCTGGAGTTCCGCCAGGAACTCCAACCTCTTCCGCTTCAGCGGAAGAGGCCAGTTCACGCTCACGCAGCACGGTGAGGATGCGAGCTATTTCTTTCTTTACGTCCTTGATTCGAGCAGTGTTGTCCAGCTGGTTGGTGGCAACCTGGAAACGGAGGTTGAATTGCTCTTCCTTCAGCTCTGCGAGCGTCTCCATCAGCTCCTCACCTGTCAGTTCACGGATCTCGAGAAGGCTCATTGGTCCTCCCTGGATACGATGCGGGTCTTGATGGGCAGCTTGTGGCCGGCCTTGCGCAGCGCTTCGCGGGCAAGGTCCTCGGGCACACCGGCGAGCTCGAACATGACACGGCCCGGCTTGACCACAGCAACCCAGAACTCCGGGCTTCCCTTGCCAGACCCCATTCGGGTCTCAGCAGGCTTCTGTGTCACCGGCTTGTCGGGAAAGATCGTTATCCAAACCTTCCCGCCACGCTTTACGGCACGGGTGATGGCAACACGGGACGACTCGATCTGTCGGGATGTGATCCATCCCGGCTCGAGCGCCTGCAAGCCAAACTCACCGAAGTTGACCTTGGTGCCAGCTTTGGCGACGCCGGACATGCGGCCCCGGTGCATCTTGCGATGCTTTGTCCTCTTAGGCATCAACATGTTTCACCACGCAATGCCTCTGTGAACGGAGTGTTCATTCTTCCTCCGACTTCTCAGTTGCGTCAGCAACTGGATCGGCTTCGGCGTCAGCCGAAGACGCCTCCTCGGCCTCGGACTCAGCAGCAGAAGCGACAGCTTCTGCATCGCCACCGACAGGTGGCGCGGCAACCACA
>JBBDHT010000027.1:0-5331 GCA_040880765.1 Acidimicrobiia bacterium
ACGACACGGTCAAAGGTGGCGACTACCGGAGCCGGGAGGCCAACGTCTACCGCCTCGCCGACGTGTCGCTCAACATCATCGACCAGGCCACAGCCCAGGGTGTTCCCTTCGCCCGGGAGTACGGAGGCCTCCTCGACAACCGCTCCTTCGGTGGCGCCCAGGTGTCGCGAACGTTCTACGCGCGGGGCCAGACCGGCCAGCAACTGTTGCTCGGCGCCTACCAGGCGCTGATGCGTCAGGTAGAGCGGCGCACCGTCAAGCTCCACACCCGCTCCGAGATGCTCGACCTCGTGGTCAAGGACGGACGTGCCGTGGGCATCGTCGTCCGCAACCTCGTCACAGGGGCGATCACCCGCCACTCGGCCCACGCGGTGGTCCTGGCGACGGGCGGCTATGCCAACGCCTACTACCTGTCCACCAACGCCATGGCGTCGAATGTGACCGCAGCGTGGAGGGCACACCGCAAGGGCGCCGGTTTCGCCAACCCGTGCTTCACCCAGATCCACCCCACGTGCATCCCCGCCTCCGACGAGTTCCAGTCGAAGCTGACTCTGATGTCGGAGTCGTTACGCAACGACGGGCGCATCTGGGTGCCGAAGCGCGCAGACGACAAGCGCCCGGCGAATGAGATCCCTGAGGAAGACCGCGACTACTACCTGGAGCGGATCTACCCCGCCTTCGGAAACCTGGTCCCCCGCGACGTTGCCTCCCGTGTGGCCAAGCGCATGGTGGACTCGGGCAAAGGCGTCGGACCGTTGGAGAACGGTGTCTACCTCGACTTCAAGCATGCGATCGAACGTGAGGGACAGGATGCCATCGAGGAGCGGTACTCCAACCTCTTCGAGATGTACGAGCGGATCACCGACGAGAACCCCTACAAGATCCCGATGCGCATCTACCCCGCCCCCCACTACACGATGGGGGGCCTCTGGGTCGACTACAACCTGATGACCACGGTCCCCGGGCTGTATTCGATCGGAGAAGCCAACTTCAGCGACCACGGCGCCAACCGGCTGGGAGCGTCGGCGTTGATGCAGGGTTTGGCCGACGGTTACTTCGTTCTCCCCTACACGATCGGCGACTACCTCAGCGGGTACCTCAATGACCCGCCGGTCCCGACCGACGACCCCGCGTTCGATGAGGTGGCAGCAACCGTCGAAGACAACGTGAGGCAATTCCTCGACACCAACGGGACCCGCAGCGTCGACTGGTTCCACAAGGAATTGGGCAAGATCATGCTCGACTACTGCGGAATGGCCCGCAACGAGTCAGGCCTGCAAAAGGCACTCTCCGACATACCTGCATTGCACGAGGAGTATCGCGAAGATGTCAAGGTGCTCGGCAGCGGCGACAACCTCAACCAGAGCCTGGAGAGGGCCCAACGCGTCGACGACTTCTTCGAGCTCGCGCAGACAATGTGCCGCGATGCGCTCAACCGCGAGGAGTCCTGCGGCGGGCACTTCCGTGAAGAGCATCAGTCCGAAGAGGGCGAAGCAATTCGCGACGACGAGAACTTCGCCAACGTGTCGGTGTGGGAGTGGAACGGCGACCCATCGGCGCCGGAGCTGACCGTGGAGCCACTTGAATTCGAGAACGTCGCCCTGACCACCAGGAGCTACAAGTGAACATAACCCTCCAGGTATGGCGACAGAAGGGACCCTCCACCCCTGGTCGTTTTGTCACCTATCAGATGGGTGGGGTTTCCGAGGAGATGTCGTTTCTCGAGATGCTCGACCTACTCAACGAGCGGCTGATCGGCGAGGATGAGGAGCCGATCGAGTTCGACCACGACTGCCGCGAGGGCATCTGCGGCAGCTGCGGGATGATGATCGACGGCCAGGCCCACGGCCCCCAGCAGGGCACGGCCACCTGCCAGCTCCACATGAGGAAGTTCAAGGACGGCGCCACCATCACCGTCGAACCGTGGCGAGCGACCGGATTCCCCCTCATCAAAGACCTGGTGGTCGACAGATCGGCCTTCGACCGTATCGTCGAGCACGGTGGTTTCATCTCGGTTGACACCGGTTCGGCTCCGGACGCCAACCTCATTCCCGTGCCCAAGGAGGTTGCCGACACCGCCTTCGACGCGGCGGCCTGCATCGGCTGCGGGGCCTGCGTGGCAGCATGCCCCAACGGGGCGGCCAACCTGTTCACCGCCGCCAAAATCAACCATCTCAGCCTGCTTCCCCAGGGCCAGCCGGAAAGGTGGACCAGGGTCGAGGGGATGGTCGACACCATGGAGCAGTACTTCGGCTCGTGCACCAACCACGGAGAGTGCGAAAAAGCTTGCCCGAAACTGATCTCGATCGACTTCATCGCCATGATGAACGCCGACTACGTCAAGGCGAAGTTCAAGAACCGGCGACTCGCCGGCCAACACGGCTGATCAAGCCTCATGGGTCGCTCGGCCCCTTGTGAAAGCCTGATTTTCCCCTATTCTCTTGAGAACGACGCAACAGGGCCAACAGGCCCCGGTTCTGTGTCGACCTCTGGTGGAGGGTGGAATGGGGGAATCCCCGGTGAGTAATACAACATGCACAGGCGCTTCTACTAGCGCTAAATGGTCCGGTAGACCCATGCCTCAACCCCTTTATTTTCCGATAGTTTCTGCCGATACACCAACCACGGAGCGCGCTGCTCCGACTTATTCCACCGTGGAGTGGAGGGTGGATTTATGAAGTTTGCACAATTGAAAGACCGGAAAGAGCGTGGCGCCACAATCGTCGAAGCCGCCCTCGTCTACGGGCTTCTTTTCCTAACCCTCTTCGCCGTCATCGAGTTCGGCCTCGCCTTCAAAGACTGGCTCTCGGTTAGCCACGCCACTCGTGAGGGCGCCCGCGCTGGCGCCACTTACGGTGACGACCCCCGCGCCGACATCCAAATCTTGCGTGGCACCGAAGGGACCCTCGCCGCGGCGTCGATAGCCGACGGGCTCGTAGTGCGGATATTCGAACCCGGCGGTCTGTCGACCACTTACACCTACGCCCCCGGGACCGGTTGTGGGAGCACCAGCACCCCGGCCCTCCCGGGCTGTTGTGACTGGACTCCATGTCCCGAACCGTTCCGTGATAACTACATCACTCCTATCTGGGACCCGGCTAGCCGCGACGTCGAGGCGCCAACCACCGACCGGATCGCGGTTGAAATCCAGTTCACCCATGAATGGATAACCGGATTCTTCTCCCCCGACGCCGACTTCACCAGCGTCACCGACTTCCAGATCGAGCCGCAGGTGTTCGGCTCATGATCCGACGCCTGTTCAAGAAGGACAAAGAGAAGGGCGCCTCGCTGATCGAGGCATCCATTCTGCTCCCCATGCTCATCCTGCTTGCGGTTGGCCTTTCGGAAATCGGATTCCTCGTCATCGACTACCTCACGGTGAGTAACGCAGCCAGGGAAGGAGCCCGTACCGGAGCTGCCGCTGCCGACTACGACGACCCCATCTCCGGCACCGACGCCGACGACCTCATCCTCAACTCCGTCGAAGAGGCCGCTTGCAACCTGAAATTCGGCGAGATGACCGAGGTGTCGATCTTCAAAGCCGACGGCAACGGTGACCCGATAATCGGATCGATCAACATCTACGAGCCGGCGGCCAGCGGTCTCGAGTGCGGTATTCCCGCCAACGGGTTGGTGTGTGTCAATGGATGCCCGTGGTCGCCAGGATCGCGCGACCGGGAACCGCCCGGATTCGATGTTCTCGGTGTCGAAGTTGTCTTCACCCATAGCGACGTGACCGGGTTCTTCCCATTTCCCACCGTGATCTGGGATGAGACCGCGATCATGCAGATTGAACCTGACACCAGGGGGAGCCAGTGAGAGAACTAATCAAGAAAGCTTGGAAGCAGGACCGCGGGGCAGCGCTCGCCATCATTGCCACCTCGATGTTCTTACTGATGGGTGTGGCCGCAATCAGCGCCGATCTCGCCTGGTACTACCTGAACACGAGCCGCGTCCAGCGCACCGCCGACGCTGCCGCTCTCGCCGGTGTCGTCTACCTCCCCCACGAGACGGCTACCGCCAACAGCACCGCCATCGATATCGCCAACCGCAACGGCTACGACAACACACTTGCCGATGTCTCTGTCACGCCCACGGTGATCAGTGAGAACCAACTCCAGGTTCGGGTGTCGGACGAAGTCGACACCTTCTTCGCCAAGGTGCTCGGTTGGAATTCGATGACCATCGCCCGGACCGCGGTCGCCGAATACATCCCGCCGCTCAAGCTGGGGAGTCCCGAGAACCAGTTCGGAAACGACTGCGATCCTGGCCAGCCAGGTTGCCCTCCGCAGACAGCCAACTTCTGGGCCAACATCCACGGCAAGTGGACGCAGCGCTCCATGGGTGATGCCTACTCCTCATGGTGCACCAACGCACCGGACAACCCGGGTTGCAACCAGAACCCGTTCGCGCGCAGCACCGGGTACCTCTATGGCATCGAGTCGCCGGGTAGCTTCACGGTTGAGTTCAACGATCTCGCATTTCATAATACGTCTGGAGGAAATCCGACCGGTGACTACATCCGTACCGGCGACCGCGGGTGTGAGGACTGGGGGCCTTCCACGGCAGCGGATTGCGGGCCAACGATGGTGGTGACTCTGTATGGCCCGGACCCGACTCCGCTCGATGTCTCCAACAACCCTGTGCTGTGCACCGCCACGATCCCGCCGCTACCGCAGGTTCCCGAAACCGATCCCTACGATTGGCTGAGACCTGACCAGATACCGGGAGCAACTAGCGATACGGGTTGTTGGACTCAATCGGGTGACGGCTATATCCTCCAGGTACGCCATCTCGACCCCGGGAACACCACCAATCGCGCCGGTCTAAACCGGTACGGGGTCCGGGCCAACGGAGGAGCTGGCACCAACCTGTTCGCCCTGGGAGACTTCTCGATCTACAACAACTTCAGTGGTTCGACTACTTCGTTCCACCTCGCCGAAGTCCCCACCTACTACCACGGGAAGACCTTCGTAGTCGAACTGTTCGACGCCGGTGAATCTGCCGCGAACGGCACACTCCAGGTGATCGACCCGACCGGTTCCGTTTTCGATGACGGCGAATGCCGGATCTACTCCCGGAACAATCCGGCGAGCAACTGGTCACTGCAAACGACGATCTCCGCCGGCGGAGACTGCCAGGAACTGGTCACTCCCGGGGAGTACAATGACCGCTGGCTCAAATTCGAGATGGACCTCTCCCCCACCTACTCCTGCACCAACTGTTGGTGGAAGATGAACTACGTGTACACCTCCCCGGTGAACGACACCACCACCTGGCGGGCGTACATGATCGGGAACCCGATCCACATCATCGACTGAGCCGGTCCTG
>JBBDHT010000028.1:0-5317 GCA_040880765.1 Acidimicrobiia bacterium
CGGTCTGGGGTGATTCGTATTCGGGTGGCGAAGTCTTCGTGGTGGCTGCCTGCGAGCCCTGAAGCCAGCTTGGAGTGTTCTTCCGGTTTCAACGCATTCGTCAGCCAGCATCGCCAGCGCTACCTATGAGTTTTCGCACCCCTCCAATCTCAGTGTCAACCACCCTGTCAGTCCGGTGACCGAGGGCCTGAGCCAGAGGGGATAGGGAGCGCAGAATGCATGATATGCCGGTGATATTGGTCGGTTTCGTCGTGGGCGGTCGCGCGTTATGCACTGTATGCCGATCAGAGCTTCCCTGGATGCTCCATCGGTCAGGAAGGGCTAAGTCCGCGTTCTTGGACAGGTCCTCAGTCGAACGGACAGGCATGAACAAAGTCGGTCGGATTCAGCCCTGCCCTTGTGGGAGTGGCCTCAAGTTCAAGCGCTGTCACGGTCGACGGTCTCAGGCTGATGGGGAGCTCGCCGGGCGACTGACGCCGCCCGAGATGGTCGGCTGCGTTGGAGCTGAGCCGGACCCTGCGTGACGGCATATGATTGGTTCGGTGGACAACAAGCGCGGACTGCGTGTGGTGCTTCTCGGTGGCTTCGAGGTCTGGGTGGGCGAGCGCGCGGTGGAGTCTTCGGCTTGGCGCCTGAGCAAGGCTAAAGATGTCATCAAGGTGCTGGCTCTCTCACCGGGTCGGAAGCTGCAGCGCGATCAAGTGCTAGAGATGCTGTGGCCAGGTCGTGACCCCCATTCGGCAGTAAACAATCTGCACCAGGTGCTTCATGCCGCTCGCCAAGCGATCGACTCGGTCGACGGGGGTGGCCATGCCTGTCTTCGCCTGGAGGCGGAGACCCTGGCGTTGTGTCCCGGGGGAGATCTCTGGGTCGATGCCGACGAGTTCGAGATGACGGCGCGTTCCACGCTCAAGGCCGGACAGAGCGTCGAATACGAGAGTGCTCTAGAACTCTACTCGGGAGAACTCCTTCCCGACGATCGATACGCCGACTGGGTCCAGGGTCGTCGGGAGATACTGCTCAGGCTCAAATTAGATTTGATGGCCGGACTTGCTCACCACCTGGAATCCGCCGGTGAGCTCGCTGCCGCAGCCGACACTCTGCGCCGACTTCTGGTCGAAGATCAGACCAACGAGGGCGCTCACCGAAACCTGATGCGGGTTTACGCCATTGCAGGTGACCGCAACGCAGCCGCCCGCCAGTACGAAAGGCTGGAGCAGGTCCTACACGATGAACTCGGCGTTGATCCGGAGCAGGTTTCTCAAGATATGCACGACGAAATCGCGGCTGGGGACATCGGTCCTCGGAAAGCCGGCACCTCCTTGGCCGTGAGATCGTCCACAAACCTGGGCGCCCCGTTGTCCAGCTTCATCGGCCGGGAACATGAGCTCACCGAGCTCGGAGGCATGATGGGGGACAGTCGCATGATCACCCTCGTCGGTGCCGGTGGGTGCGGTAAGACCCGACTCGCCGTAGAGCTAGGACGACGGTGTCTCGATGACTACACCGGCGGTGTCTTCTTAGTCGAACTGGCGCCGGTGGGCAGGGCTAAGGACGTGGCGCTGGAACTGATGCGCACCCTTGGTGTCAGGCGAGGACCGGACGAGACTTCGGTCCAGGCGGTGGGAGATCGGGTCGGTGAGGACGACACACTCTTGATCCTGGACAATTGTGAGCATGTGATCGACGGAGTGGCCCAACTCGTTGGCGCCCTACTGACGGATTGTCCCCGTCTGAATGTCCTTGCTACGAGCAGGGAGCCCATCCGGGTTCCAGGGGAGGTAGTGCGACGAGTGTCGTCACTACGAGCCCCCGATCCCGACCTGCTGCCTTCGGTAGACGAGCTCGTCCAGTACGACGCCGTCCAGTTGTTCGCCGAGAGGGCCTGGGCAGTTCAGGGCGACTTCGAAATCGACGAACACAATGCAGCAGACGTCGCCTTGGTGTGTTTTCGACTGGACGGCATGCCGTTGGCGCTGGAGTTGGCCGCGGCACGAGTCCCGGCATTGTCCATATCGGGAGTCGCCCGAAACCTGGACGATCGGTTCCGGCTTCTGACCGATGGTCCCAGGACCGCGCTGAGCCGTCAGCGGACACTCAGGGCAACCGTTGACTGGAGCTTCGATCTACTGACGGCAGAGGAGAAGGCTCTTTTCCTCCGTCTGTCGATATTCAATGGCGCCTTCGACTTCGACGCGGCTCAGGCACTCGCCAGCGCCGAGTTGCAAAGCCAGGTGGCACCTCTGCTGGGCCAGCTGGTGGAACGGTCGATGGTTGTGGCCCACGACATCGGCGAACAGTCGCGTTATCGCCTTCTCGAGACCATGCGGGAGTACGGACGGGCACGACTACGTGACGAGGGCAGACTGTCCGAGACCGGGGATGACCACGCGAAGTGGTTGCTCCGGTTGGTAGAGACCAGCGTCGGTCGTTCGATGGCGTCCGATCGTCCCCGTCTCATTTCCCGGCTGGCGATTGTCCACGATGAGCTGCGACCGGCGGTGGACCACCTTCTCACCGTGAGTCCTCGCGACACCGTCCGTCTCGTCTCGCTGCTCTGGCCCTATTGGCTTTGGCACGACCATCTCGGTGAAGGCCTGGCGGTTATCGAGCATGTCCTCGAGCACGCCACCGGCCCGTCCATGGAGAGGGCTGACATGCTTATAGGCGCGGCGGCGCTTGCCTTCCGATGGAAGGGGTTCGCGGAGATGGAGCGTTATGCCGCCCTCAGCCTGGAGGAAGCGGAGGCTCACGGGGACACCGCTGGTGTCTGTCGAGCCCTCATATTCTCCGCAGTCGGCCCCTTCGATCGAGACGACTACTCGTCGGCCCATGCTTTGTTTCGGCGGACCCTTGACATTGCCCAGACTGAAGAGGCCGTGGATTTGGAGATCTCAGCCAGGCTGTGCCTGGCGATGGTGGCCGCCGCTCGCCGTCGCTTCGCGGAGGCAGGCGACCTGCTCGATCGGGCAGAGATGCTCGCCTCGGAGTTGGATGAAGACGAGGGCATTCTGAATCTCTACACACTGGGAACCTGGATCCCGACCAGACGAAGGGGAGAGCAGTTGCACATGTGGAGCGAGACCTTCCTTCCGTTCGAAGAGGGCATGGGACAGCTGGCACGAGCCAGCATCCTGGCGGCGAGGGCCAACCTGGAAAGGCTCTTGGGACGATTCGACCAAGCCGCGTTGCTGTTGGAGGAGGCGCTGGAACTTTATGAGGGGGCCGGCGACGAAGCGGGCCAGGCCTTGGCTCTCTGTTCCTTGGGACAGCTCGCATTCAACATTGGAGACTTTGAGCAAGCTGACCGCCTTCTGAAAAGGAGTCTTCACGTCCGGCGTGAGATTCGGCACGTGAGGGGCGTGGTGACGAGTCTGATCAGCCTGGTCCGATTGGCGACCGAGCGTGACCAGATCGAACAAGCCCGTCGTTACCTGGAGGAGGCCGAAATGCTGTGCCGCCAGCGGGTTGATCGCCTGGGTACGAGTCTGGTTCTCTTGGAGCGGGCTCAGGTCGATATGGCCGACGGAGACGCGAAATCAGCGGTTGCTCATCTGTCGGAGGCGTTGCCCATAGCGAGAGCCTTCGGTGGCTACGGTATCAACATCGCCTGCTTTCAACGAGATCTTGGCGAGGCCAAGCTCGCGATGGGAGATCCTGCGGCCGCTACAACCTCGCTCGCCGAGGCTGTCGACATATTTGAGCGCGACGGGTACACGGGAGAGGCTGAGCGCTGCCAGAAGATGAGAGCCACGGCTGGTGCCTGACTTCGGCGGGCATGGCCAGCCTCTTCCATGCTTGCCCATTACGGCCCAGATAGGAGGCCGCTAAGTCGTCGCTAAGAGCAGAAGAGTAGAAGTCCTTCCACGGATCAGAGCCCATCCAAGTCCGATGAGTGAGAGGTGAATTCGAGATGACGACCACAAAGCCTTCCAGACTCGGTGACGCAACCGTGCAAGAGCTTCGAGAGAGCGTTCGCGGCACGATCGTGGGTCCAGCAGACTCCGGATACGATGAGGCCCGCTCAGTGTGGAACGGGGATATCGACCGTCGCCCGGAGCTGATAGTTCGTTGTACGGGGGCGGCCGATGTGATCACAGCGCTCCGTTTCGCGCGCAGCGAAGACCTCGAGATCGCCGTGCGTGGAGGTGGCCACAATGTTGCCGGCTTCGGCACGACCGACGGTGGCCTGGTCATCGATCTGTCTCCGATGAAGGGCATTCGAGTAGACGCGCGGTCAAAGCGCGCCCGAGCCCAAGGAGGTGTGGTGTGGGGCGAACTCGACCATGAGACTCAGGCGTTTGGTCTGGCCACGACGGGCGGCCTGGTCACCACTACCGGGATAGCAGGGTTCACACTGGGAGGGGGAATCGGTTGGCTGATGCGGCGCCACGGCTTGACGATCGACAACCTCGTGGCGGCCGATGTGATCACGGCCGAGGGGGAGCTGCTTCGCGCTGACGAGACAGAGAATTCTGACCTCTTCTGGGGCCTTCGCGGTGGGGGAGGCAACTTTGGAATCGTGACCGAATTCGAGTACGAGCTCCATGACGTGGGACCGATGGTCTATGGAGGGGCCATCTTCCACCGCGCCGAGAGAGCTCGGGAGCTCTTAGCGTTCTACTCGGGCTGGGTGGAGGACCTGCCCGACGAGCTCACGACGATGGTCGCGTTCTTGACAGCTCCACCGATGCCATTCGTCCCCGCCGAGTTGGTGGGAAGCCCAATGGTGGCGGTCGCATGCTGTCATATCGGAGACCACGGCGAGGCAGAGAGATCGTTGAAGCCGCTACGGGACTTCGCCACGCCCGACATCGATATCGTCGGCCCGATCCCGTACACGGCTCTTCAGGCGATGTTCGACAAGGCCGCCCCCTATGGGAGTCATACGTATTGGAAGACGGCATACCTGGACGAGATCGAGGCCGGAGTCATCGACACGCTCGTTGACCGGTGCCAAGGGCTCTCCAACCTGAATCCTCACTCCACCTTCCACCTTCATCATCTGGGCGGTGCGGTGAGTCAGGTCGACCCTTCGGCAACGGCTTTCTCCAACAGAAACAGGCCATTCGTATTCAACACCATTGGGATGTGGGACAACGGAGAGTCCAGGGACGCCCATGTCAAGTGGGTTCGCGAGACGTGGGATGCCCTCCAGGATGTTGGAGCAGGAGAGCCCTACGTCAACTTCCTTTCCGACGAAGGCGTGGACGACGTACGGGCAGCCTACGGTGGAGACACGTATCGGCGTCTCGTGGAGCTGAAGCATCGCTACGACCCTGCCAACACGTTTCGCTTGAACCAGAACATCAGGGCG
>JBBDHT010000029.1:0-5212 GCA_040880765.1 Acidimicrobiia bacterium
CAGACGTGGAAGGGGTGCGGGAAGCCTTCATCTACGGCTCCTGGGCAGACCCGGCGCGAAAGTCGCCGGCCGACATCGACGTACTTGTTGTCGGCGAGCCCGACGTAGGAATGGTGTACGACGCAGCATCCTCCGTCGAGACAGAAGTCGGGCGTCCTGTCAATATCACTGTCCGCTCCCCTATCGAGTGGGACGACGCCGACGGAGCATTCGAACGCGCAATCCGATCCGGACCACGCGTCCGCTTGATATGACTTCCCTGGAAGACCTGCTGAGAAAGGGCCCCATCGAGCCGATCGAGGTAGACCCGACCACCGCCACCCAGTGGCTCGAAGACGCGGGGAGGCACCTCGACGCAGCCGGGACGATCGCCGACCTCGACCCGTCGGGAGCCTACGTCCTGGCGTACGACGCGGCCAGGAAGTCCGTTGCCGCCGCTTTGCTCATGACAGGACACCGTGTTCGGAGTCGTCCCAAATCCCACCAAGCGCTCGTCCAGCACGCCAATTCGCTTGCAACGCAGACGGGAGAGGGAGCACTTACACGATTCGACCGACTTCGTCGCAATCGGAACCGATCCGAGTACGGCTCGAAGACCTTCGGCAAAGCCGAAGTGTCAGAGGCAATTGACACTGCCGGAGCGATCCGCGCAGCCTGCGCGAAGATGATCTGATCCCTACAGACAGGGTGATACCGCCGAGTCCCGAACAAGTACCGGGATCACCTCAACTGTCTCTAGATCGCTTAGGTACCAGCTACTCACATGGACTTTCTTCTGTATTACATTATGTGATACAATCCGGCATGGCTCGAGCAATCTCCGTGCGCCTGGACGACGAGGCAATGCGAGCGCTTGCTCGCTTGGAAGCGTCGGGCAAGTCGCGGTCCGAGGCAATACGTGCAGCACTCGTCCATGCTGCGTCGGGGCTGAGCGACAAAGAGACTCTCGCCGCCGAGGTGGCCGCATTGGAAGCCGACGAGCAAGACCGCGCCGAGATGCTGGCGGTGGCCGAGCTGATGGAGACCCTCCGTGCGTCGGGGTGACGTCTTCGGTCTTCGACTCCCCAAAGGCACCGGCCATGAACAACACGGAAGACGTTACGGCGTGATCGTCCAGTCCGACGCTCTATTACCGCGTTCGGTAGTGCTGGTGGCGCCGACGTCGGCGAGCGCAAGGGCCGCCTCGTTCCGACCCGAGATCGAGATAGCGGGCACCCGGACCAAGGTGCTTGTAGAGCAGATGGGTGCAGTCGATGTCAGCCGCCTTGGTGACAACGCCGGGCACCTCAGCGCCGAAGAACAGTGGGGCGTCGATGCGGCGATCCTCGCCGTCCTCGACCTGAACTGACTTACCGCGGGACCCGTCTTCGTCCACGTCGAGGTGGACCCCGAGGCGGGCATGATCGGATGGCCGAACGGCGCGGACCTCGATCTTGACGTAGTTCACAACGACCTTGAGCCGGCAAAACCAGCTCGGACGAAGGCACCGTAAACGCATCTACAGAAATCTTGGTTGCTAGGGGCAACATCTCGGCGCTTCGGATGGTGGCTACTTACAAGTCTCCTCAGTCTCGACGCACCGCCACCGCGTCGATCTCGAAGTGGATACTCTCCGGCAAACAGCCAGTGAGCGTGGTCCGCGCCGGATAGGGCTCGGTGAAGTACTCCCTATAGATTTCGTTGTAACGAGCCAGGTTGGCCGGATCCCGGACGTAGGCGGAGACCCGACACGCGTCGCTGAGCTCCGCGCCAGCGGCAGCAAGAACACGGACAAGGTTCTCAATCGATCGCCGCATCTCGTCCTCGAAGGTGCCTGGGACGATCGCTCCGGTTTCGTCGACAGAAGCCTGCCCCGACACGAATACCAGACCGTTCGCTTCGACGGCGGGTGAAAACGGAGGCCCACCCTCGGGTCCGGCATCGATCGCCTTCCACATCATATTGGGCTCACCTCCACCCGCCGGCAGACCTGCCGCTGCCGTCCAAGCTCCTCTATCCACGGCTCCGCCACGTCACCCTCTCGGAGATAGGTGCCGGTCCCCATGCCGGCACCGGGCGCCGGGGTACCGGTGAGGATGAGATCGCCCGGCTCGAGGGTCATGAACCGGCTCAGGTACCAGACGATGTGGTGGGGGCCGAAGATCCCATCGACCTCGAAACCCGCCTTCGCTCCTTGCGGTCGACGCGCTGAGCGCCATCGGACGTTTCGAGCAGCACTCTCCTGCCGTCTGCAGACTCGATGTCCAGCTCCAAGTCGATGGCTGGGTCGGGAGGGTGGTAGTCGAGCCCATTGAAAGAGACCATCGAGTGTTGAGGAATCGGCGAGCCGGGGACGTGGCGAAGGAAATGGTCTTTCTGTCTGGCCATCGCCGATCCCGGCCGTTTATCGCGCACCGTCCGGTCGTCTTACGTCTCCGGTACCACAACGGCCCCATTCACATTTGGGGCCACGGCTTGCCGTTCCATCCTCTGGCGGGAATAGCGATGAGCGCTGCCGGGTTGCCGCCGGGTGTGGAACGAAAACAACTCATCAAGTTTCGCAGGAAGACGATGGCACCGCAGTCGCTGATCAACACCTTCTCACTTCATCTCGATGCAAGGTAGGGACAACCATGTCGAGCAGAGGCACGAAAGCCGAAAAGGCGCAGGCACGAAAGGAGGAGGCGCGCCGTCGGAAACGACAACGTCGCCGTCTGATTTCGATTGCGGTGGCTTTGGTGATCGTCGTCTTCGTCGTGTTTGCGGCGACCCGCCCCGAGCCGGACGAGCTCGCCGCCGTCGAGGTGATCCCCAACATGGGTCAGGGTCACCTGGTTCAGGGTGAGGCTCCTCCTGACTACAACTCGAACCCGCCGACCAGCGGTCGTCACGCTTCTTCCTCGGCCGAATGCGGCATCTATGTTGAGGAAGTGTCGGACGTGATACAGGTCCATAATCTCGAGCACGGCACGATCGTCATCCAATACCGGCCCGATTTGCCGGAGCCCGATCGCGACGCTCTGCAGGATTACGCCAGAACCAAATCCAGCCACATCTTGGTTGCCCCTCGCGACGGGTTGGAGACCGCCATCGCTGTGACCGCCTGGACCCGGCTTCTTCAACAAGAAACGGTTGACCTCGACACCATCGACGCGTTTTACAACCGCTTTGCCCGGCGGGGCCCCGAGCCAGGTGTCCCCTGTCCGTTCACCGTTGATCAGTCGCTGGGCTGAACCCGACCGGGTTTTCTCCGTGCGAATACCGGAAGCCGAACTCCCGGGTCCGACATCGGGTCATCCCTGATGACGTGCCGGAAGAGCGGTCCGGATGGGACCTGATCATTCCTCGGCCCTAGTGGCCGCCGTCGATCGCTTGACCGGTGACTGTGATTCTGGTGCGCGTACGGAGGCGATGAGCCGTGGGACGAGCACGTCGTCGAGCCGGTCGGCGTCGATGTGCCCGTGTCGGGCGACCTGTGACAGCGCTGCCATCGATATCGCCCCGTACAGGGCCTGGGCGCTGAGTTCTGCGTCCTCGATTTCGAAGACGCCCGCGGCGCCACCGGCGTCCAACAGCTCCTGTAGCGGGCGCAGCACCGACTGCGCTACCGCCGCGCTCAGCAATTCCGTCTGCGAGAGGCTGGCCATGCGGGCGAGCAGCATCGTGCACAGCGTGGGGTGGGTGGCCATGATGCGGACGGCAATGGACAGGACCGCCTCGAGCTGCACCAACGGATCCTGCCCGTCCCCGGCAGCAGCACGCATCGCGTCGCCCACGGCCTCGACCTTGTCGAGCAACAGGAAGTCGACCAGCTCGTCACGCCCAGCGAAGTAGTAGTAAAGCGTGGCGCGCGGGATCTCCGCGGCTGCGGCCATCTCGTCGATGCTGGGCGCCCGGTTGGGGGCGAGCACTTCGTCCGCTACGGCGCGGAGCCGTGCGGCAAGATCGGTGGGGGGACGCTTCACAACCGCAATATTACCACGAAGCAATGGGAATTGTACAACCGTTTGTAGTGTTGTCTAAACCGTCATCGCACAGTTGTTTGCACAGAAAGGCACCACATCCCATGGTCTCGACGACATCCCAAACCGAGTACCGCTACGAGAACTTCCGTCTCTCTCACCTGCTGGCGGACATGCGCTTCGACCCCGACACACCAGCGCCGGGTGACCGCCTCCCGCAGCTCGACCTGCAGACCCTCGCCGGCGACCGGATCAACTTTGAGGATCTCGACCGCCCACACCTCTTCGTCTTCGGCTCGAACACCTGCCCGATGACCACCAGCGCCGGGGACGTGGTCGAAGATCTCCACCGTGAATTCGGCGACGAGATCCGCTTTGTCCTCGTACAGGTGCGAGAGGCACATCCGGGTGAGCACATCCCCCAACCGATCAGCTTCGAGCAAAAGAAAGCACATGCACGAAAGCTCCGCGACGCCCTCGACGTGAGATTCACGGTGGCGGTCGATGACCTCGACGGCAGCTTCCACGCGTCGCTGGACCCCAAGCCCAATGCCGCCTACCTCGTCGACACCCAGGGCACGATCCTGTTCCGCTCAATGTGGTCCAGCGACCACAAGGCGCTGTACTCGGCTCTCGCCGCGACCAGCGCGGGCAGCACCCCGGACAAGCTCCAGAGCACGCGAACAATGGGGCCATTTCTGCGCGCTGTCGGCTACGTCGACCGCGTCATCCGAAGCGCTGGTCCAAGTGCCAGCCGCGACCTGTTGCGATCCGCACCACCGATGTTGCTCGGAGCACGCCTGGCCGGACTGTTCCACCAGGTCTCGCCGAATCGGCGCGGCCATGCCCTACTGGCCACAACCGGAGCGATCGTGCTCGCTGTTATAGCCGCCCTGGCCCTACTGCTCTGATTCAAGAACCGTCGAGGAGCGACATCTGGTCGGCGACGGCTCCCGAACCGGCGAGGAGGCTGCCGAGGTCGCTCACCGTATCAATCGGGACTGCTCCCCGGTCGACCAATGTGGCGTTGCCCGGTCCTTCCCCTTCGCCGCGCCACACCAACACGCTTGAGATGTTCTTCTTCAATGCTTCGGTGGCTCCGGCCCAGGTGCCGCCGCTGTCCTTGTCAGCCGCCACTACCACCGTGGCAATGGATAGTCCGTAGATGACCTTGTTCCGGCTCATCGCCGCCCCGGCCGAAAAGCCTGCTGAGGGGACCTGTTGGGTGATCAGGCAGGTGGTACCGGAATCGAGGGCGTTGAGGATCTCCG
>JBBDHT010000030.1:0-32759 GCA_040880765.1 Acidimicrobiia bacterium
CTCATCTCGACCCGCTGGCCGATCGAGACTGTTTGCGACGATCGGATCTCCGAGTACCGGTCGGAACGCTTGGTCCACACCGCATCGATGAGAGAGCCGAGTTCCTCGTCGGTGGCGCCCGAGCGGATCGGCTCCTTGAGGTCGGTCCCGGTGCCGGCGAAGAGACAGGTGAATATCGAACCGTCGGGCGACAGCCGTACCCTTGTGCAGCTCCCGCAGAACGGTTGGGTAACCGAGGCAATGAGGCCGACTTCGCCTGCCCCGTCGAGATACCGGTAGCGTCTCGCCACCTCGCCCCGATAGTTGGGAGCGATCGGCTCAACGGGATAGATGGCGTGCAGGCTCTCGATCATCTCTGACGCCGGGACGACATCGTCGAGCCTCCACCCGTTGGTCGTCCCGACATCCATGTATTCGATGAAGCGGACGATGTGGCCGGACCCGCGGAAGTGCCGGGCGAGGTCGACCACTGCATGTTCGTTGACACCGCGCTGGATGACAGCGTTGATCTTGATCGGCCCGAGCCCGGCTTCGGAGGCCACTTCGATCCCCTCGAGGACATTGCCGACCGGGTGGTCGACGTCGTTCATCCGCTTGAACGTCTCGTCGTCGAGGGCGTCGAGGCTCACCGTCACCCGGTTCAGGCCCGCGTCCACCAGACGCTGCGCCTTCCGGGCCAGCAGCGAGGCATTGGTGGTGAGAGTCAGATCGTCAACCCCCGAAACCCCGGCGAGCATCCCAACGAGCTTTTCGATCTCGCGACGCAGCAGCGGCTCGCCACCGGTGAGACGGAGCTTGTTCACGCCGCGACCTACAAAGACTGCGGCGACCCGGGTGATCTCCTCGTAGCTCAGCTTCTCGTCGCGGGTGAGAAACTCGTAGTCGGCCCCGAAGATCTCTTTAGGCATGCAGTAGGTGCAGCGAAAATTACACCTGTCGGTGACCGAGATCCTGAGATCCCGCACGGGTCGGTTGAGAGTGTCGACAGGCTGGTTCATCCAGACACACGATATTGGAAATCGGCGCCAAGCGCGGCGGGCCGGCCCCGGAGCGGCCATATCGATTCGGTGTTGGGCCGCACAGCGAGGACAATGAGAGCACTGATGGCATTGTTCAAACGGCGTTTCAAAGCCCCGCAACTCGAGTCGATGGACGATTTCACCGAACTCACGTCGAACGGCAAGCCGTTGCTCGTCGACTTCTACAAGCGCGATTGCCAGCCGTGCCGGGTGATGGACGGAATCGTCGACGAGATCGCCGAAGAATTCGAGGACCGGGCGAATGTGGTCAAGGTGAATCTCGACGTCGTGCCCGACCTCTTCTACAAGTTCAAAATCAAGTCGACGCCGACCTTCATTGTCTTGAATCCGAGAGAGGACGGCCTGCATCAACGATGGCGGCACTCCGGGCTCGTGAAGAAGGACGCCCTGGCCGACCACGTCACCAAGGCCATCGGGGCGACGGAGTCGTAGTCCTAGACCGGCTGGCTTTCGTCTGATCGGCGCAGCGTGCTGAGCCAGCCACCCATGCCCGCCGCGAGCACCAGGAGGGCAACCACCCATCCGACGACCGGGATCAGCCATAGGACTCCAACCACGACAGATCCAATGCCGACCGCACCAGCGATCGTCGTCTGCCGTTTGATCCGGGACCCGATCCACGCCACTGCAGGCACTCCCGCCACCAGGCCGGCCACCAGGACTATCCCCATCACCGCAAACAAGACCGGAATCAACGCTGCGATCAGCGGGAGCGCAGTCGAAGACGGAGCGAGGGCGAGGACGGCGAAAGCAGCGCCAAGGACGATCACCGGCGACAGCACGACCAGGGCCCCGGAAAGCATCGCGCGCGTCGGCGACCGGCGCAGGCCCTCCAGGGCGCGCTCGGAACGCTCCGCCCATACCGATGAGACGATTAGCGCCATGGCGCTGAGAACGATTGCGGCCAGCACCTTGGCGACAAGGGCAAGAGCCCTGACCCTGATGTTCGGTTTCAGGGGAGTCTGCTTAACCACGACACCATCGACATCGGCCATGTCGAGACCTGCGGCTTCGGTTTCCGACCGATAAGTGAGGTCTCCGCCGACATGGAGAGCATCCGCAACGGTGACCCGACCGGCTGAGACCGTCACATTTCCGCTCACCTCGCCAGCTACCTCCAGGCGGCGTTGTGACCCGTCGACGTCTCCGGAGACCGACCCGAGCGAGGCGGCGCTCCAGGCCCACATGACGAGGTCACCACCGACAACACCATCGGGGGTTACGTCGATCTCGTAGGCAACGGCAACGACGTCGCCCCTGACCTCCCCTGAAATCTCCACCGACGGCGATGTCGCCCGGAGTGACTTACCGATGATGCCGGACACCGACACTTCGGCGGCAAGAGCCGTCACCGAACCGGTCACCTCACCCTCGATACTCACGTCCTGGGCGGCGAGGGCGATCAGGTCGCCCTCGATTTTCCCCCGGACCAGGACCCGATTCGCCGCCGCGTAGAGGTCCCCGGAGACAACCGTGCCCTCGGTGATGATGATTAGCTCGGAGCTCTCGATCTCGGCTGCCCCGGCGGGCAACGCCAGCCCGAGAGAGAGACCAGCGACGAGGACAAAGAGGATCGAACCCTTAGAGCGGGAGAGCATCGGCAACGATGTTAAGGAGTGTTCCCGGCAAGATGCCCCAAATCAACGTGGCCACAACCGCAATCCCCAGAACCCACCGAACCGTTCCCGGCACCGCAATCACTTCCGCCTCATCGTCTTCCATGTACATGATCACGATGATCCTGAGGTAGAAGGCGAAAGCGATGACCGAAGCGATGACCGCCACCACCACCAGCCACTCGTAGCCGTTGAACCAGGCATCGGCAAAGACACCGAACTTGGCGACGAATCCTGAGGTGAGGGGCAGACCCGCCATCCCGAGGAGCAACACCGTCAGGCTTCCAGCAAGGACCGGGGACCGGCGGGAGAGGCCCCGGTAGAGACCGATATCCGAACTGGACCCACTCGACCCCGATACCATCGCGACCACCGCGAATGCACCGACGAGCTGGACTGCGTACACCGCCAGATAGAAGAGGATCCCGTCGGCGCTGAACCCGGCGACTCCGGTAAGGATGAAACCGGCGTGGGCCACACCGGAGTAGGCAAGCATCCTGCGGACATCGCTCTGGACGAGGGCCATGATCGACCCGAGCAGCATCGAGAGCACGGCGATGGCTGCGATCACCGGCAGGAAGCTCCAGGCGAAGTCATCGACCGCGGTGAGCAGGATCCGGGCCAGGGCAGCGAAGCCGGCAATCTTGGCGACACCGGCCAGATAGCCGACGATGCCGGCCGGAGCACCCTCGTAGACGTCTGGAGCCCAAGTGTGGAATGGCGCGGCCGACACTTTGAAGCCGAGCCCGACGACAACCAGCCCGATCCCGATGAGAATGACCCCGGGGCTGCCCACGATGAACGAGCTGAGGAAATCGCCGATTCCGAGGATGGTCAGCTGACGGGTCCCCGCGTAGAGCAGAGCCACCCCGTAGACGAAGATCGCAGAGGCGAACGAGCCCATCAGGAAATATTTGATCGCGGCCTCGTCGGCTTTCTTGTCCTGGCGTGTCAGCCCGGCAAGCACGTAGAGCGCAATCGAGCCCACCTCGAGGCCCAAGAACAACATGATCAGGTTGTTCGAGGACACCATGAGCGAAAAGCCTGTCGTAGCCAACAGGACGAGGGCAAGACCCTCCGCTCCCCTGCGGCCGAGGTCTTTGAAGAACTGCCAACCGGAGCCAACACCGAGAGCGGTCACGACGAGGAGGGCGAACCGGCCGAAGATGGCGTAGCCGTCCATCAGGATCATGCCGGAGAAGGCGGAGAGCTCCGAGAAGCTGCCTGCAGAAGCTGCGTCGACGGCGAAGAACCACTGGACAACCGCCAGGCCCGAGGCAACGAACAGCCCGCCCGCGGCGATGAATCCGAGGGTGCGGGTGAGTGGCTTCCACTGCACCTCGACCAGGAGGATGATCGCCGCAGCCAGGGCCAGGGCGAGGTCCGGGCCGATTGCCAGCCAGTTCACATCCGGGGTCTGCATCAGGAATCACCTCCGGCCGTGAATACGTTGTCGAGGCGCCCCGGCTCGGGGGTCACGTAGTCGGTCGATGATTCGATGTGGTCGAGAACGGCTTCCGTCGATGGTCCGATCTTGTCCAGGAGGACGGCGGGGTAGAGACCGATCACCAGCACGAGGATGGCCAGGGGGGCGAGCAGCCCGATCTCCCGCGGCGACAGATCGTGGAGCACCTTGTTCTCCTCCTTGTCGGGCTCCCCGGTGAACACCCGCTCGTAAGCCCACAACAGGTAGATCGCGGCGAGCACCACACCGAATGAGGCGATGATCGCCAGAACCGGCAGGGTCGCATAGCTGCCGACCAGTACGAGGAATTCGCCGACGAAGCCGTTCAAGCCCGGCAACCCGATCGAGGCAAACGTCATGAACAGGAAGAAACCGGCGAACACCGGCATCACCTTCTGTAATCCACCGAAGTCGGCTATCGCCTTGGTGTGGCGACGGTCGTACAGCATTCCGACCAGGAGGAACAACGCGCCTGTGGTCAGCCCGTGGTTGACGTTCTGGATGACGGCGCCCTGAAGCCCGCCCGAGGTGAGAGCGAAAGTGCCGAGGACGATGAAGCCCAGGTGCGACACCGACGAGTACGCGACCAACTTCTTCAGGTCGGGCTGGACGATGGCGACGACCGCTCCGTAGATGATGCCGATAACTGCAATGACACCCATGATCGGCACCGCATCGACCGATGCCTCGGGGAACAGAGCCAGGTTGAAGCGGAGCAGCCCGTAGGTGCCGAGCTTCAACAGGACCGCCGCCAGCAGCACCGAACCCGCCGTTGGGGCCTCGACGTGCGCGTCGGGCAGCCAGGTGTGCAGCGGGAAGAGCGGCACCTTGATCGCAAAGGCAAGGGCGAAGGCGGCGAAGAACCACCGCTCGGTGCCGGAGTCGAGGGTCACCTCCATCAGGTCGGCCAGCGCAAAGGAGGTCGAACCGAACTCGGAGGAGTAGCTGAACGCGAGCCCGATGATGGCGGCGAGCATCAACGCCGAGCCGAGAGCTGTGTAAATGAAGAACTTGACCGAGGCGTAGATCCGCCGCTCCCCTCCCCAGATTCCGATGATGAAGTACATCGGGATCAGGATCGCCTCGAAGAACACGAAGAACAGGAACAGGTCGAGGGCGAGAAAGGCACCCAGCATCCCCGCCTCGAGCAGCAGCGTGAAGACGACGAACTCTTTGGTCCGCTTGGTAATCGAGGTCGACGCTCCCAGTGCGATCGGGATCAACAGCGCGGTGAGGACGACCATCGGCAACGAGATCCCGTCGACACCGAGAGTCCAACCGATCCCCCACGGTTCGTACCAGACCGCGTCGATCGTGTGCTGATAACCGGGCAGGGGCTCGAACACCCAGAACAGGTAGCCGGCAAGGCCGAGGGGAACGATCGACAGGGCGATCCCCAGCGGCAGATGGACCTCCCTCCGTTTCGAGGGAATCAACGCGATGACAATGGCTGCCACGGCGGGAGCGAGGATCAGGGCGGTGAGCATCAGAGACCACCAGCCAGGAGCCAGGCCACCACGACGATCGCGCCTGCGAACAGAAGCGCCGCGTAGTTGCGGACGTACCCGGTCTGCAGGGGCCGGAGTCGCTGACCGAGGCCGATGAACAAACCGGCAATCCCGTTGACCGCCCCGTCGATTACGGGCAGGTCGACGCCAAATGCGCTGACGTCGGCCACTCTCTTCCCGGGCGCAACCAGGGTGCGTCCGTAGATGTCATCGACGCCATAGGCATCCTCCCAGACACCCCAGAGCGGCTGAAGGCCCTCTTCGAATCGCTTCCACGAGCCAGCAGGCCGGCGGTAGGTGAGGAAGGCAGCGGCCGCACCGACCAGGCCGGCGAACACCGACAACCCGGCCAGGATCAGGAACATCCCGATCCCCTCTGGCGGATGCTGGAGGCTGATGCCTTCGAACACGGGCTCGAGGTAGTGCTCGAGTGTGTACCGGAACGGGGTGTTGACCAGGCCACCCACCACCGAAAGGCCGGCAAGGATGATCAGCGGGACACCCATCACCCGGGGGGCCCGGTGCGGCTCCACCCCTTCATCCCATCTCGGCTCTCCGAGGAAGACGAGGACCCACTGCCGGGTCATGTAGAAGGCGGTCAGCAGCGCAGTGATCAGCCCGACGACAAAGAGCACCGAAAACCAACCGCCCCGTGCAAAGGACGACGCGAGGATCTCGTCTTTCGACCAGAAACCGGCGAGGGGCGGGATGCCGGCAATTGCCAGCGTCGCGATGCCCATGGTGATCGCGGTGACCGGCATCCGCTTGAACAGGCCTCCCATCTTGTGCATGTCCTGTTCGTCGTTCATGGCGTGGATCACCGCACCCGCTCCGAGGAACAACAGCGCCTTGAAGAAGGCGTGCGTCATCAGGTGGAAGATCCCGGCCACGTAAGCAGTCGACCCGACAGCGAGGAACATGTACCCGAGTTGGGAGACGGTCGAATACGCAAGCACCTTTTTGATGTCACGCTGGGCGAGGGCGATGGTGGCCGCCCACAGAGCGGTGATGGCTCCGACGGTGGCAACAGTCGTCGAGGCTGCGGGGGCGAGGTCGAAGATCGCAGCCGACCGGGCGATCACGTAGACACCGGCGGTGACCATGGTTGCGGCATGGATCAACGCTGAGACCGGGGTGGGGCCTTCCATCGCGTCGGGAAGCCACACGTACAGCGGGACCTGGGCCGACTTGCCTGCCGCCCCCACCAGTAGGAGCAACCCGATTGCAGTCGCAGTCCCCGTGGTGAGTACTTCGGGCGCCCTCTCGAAGACTCCTGCATAGGACAGAGTCCCGAAGCTGGTGAACACCAGCATCAGGGCGATCATGAAACCGAAGTCTCCGATCCGGTTGACCACAAACGCCTTCTTGGCCGCCGCCGAAGCCGACGGCCTGGTGAACCAGAACCCGATCAACAGATACGAGCACAGGCCGACCAGTTCCCAGCCGAGGAAGAGCATGGCGTAGTTCCCGGCGAGCACCAGGGTCAGCATCGAGGCGGCGAACAGGTTGAGGTTGGTGAAGAAGCGAGCGAACCGCTCGTCGCCATGCATGTAACCGATGGCAAACACATGGATCAGGAACCCGACGCCGGTCACGACCAGCGTCATCAGTGCCGACAGCGGATCCCATTGGATTTCGAGGCTGGCGCCGATCGCGGGCATCCACTCCCAGAGCAGGACGGTTGAAGCCTCCGCACCTCCGTCGATGAAGGGAAGTGCGGCCACCAGGGCGAAGACAAACGACGCGCCGATCGCGGCCGAGGCGAGCCAACCGGAAAGCGGCTCACCGAGGAAACGGCCGACAAAGTGAAGCACGACCGCAGCGAGGAGAGGCAGGGCGATGATGAGCCAGATGAAGTCGATCATCGGCGTCAACCTCTCATCTCGTTGAGCTCATCGACCGACGCTGTCGACCGTCTCCGGAAGATGGCGACGATGATCGCCAGCCCGACCACAACCTCGGCTGCGGCCACCACCAGGATGAAGAACACGGCCACCTGCCCGTTGAGATCGTTCATGGCCCGGCCGGCGGAGATCAACGTCAGATTCACCGCATTGAGCATCAGCTCGATGCACATGAACATCACCAGGGCGTTCCTCCTGGTGAGCATGCCGAGGGCTCCGATGAAGAAGAGGACGGCCGCCACCGTCATGTACAGGCCCGGGTCCACCATCAGTCATCCCTCTTCCGGTAGTGGGCGAGTGCGATGGCCCCGGCGGCAGCGATGGTGAGGAGCAGGGCAGTGGCCTCGAAAGCGAGCACCCAGGTGGTGAACAGGGGCTCGGCGATGGCTTCGATGGTCCCGTTGGTGGCCTCGGGGATAAGCGCATTCGAAGCTGCAGGGATCCACTGGAAGTCGGTGAGAAGTGCCAGGCCCGACGCGACGAGAACGATCACCGAGCCGAGGCCGATCACCGCCTTTCTCTGCAAGGGGAGGTTCTCCTCGCGGGTCTCGTCCTTGTCGACGCCGATGAGCATGATGACGAAGAGGAAGAGGGTCAGTACCGCACCGGCATAGACGATGATCTGCACCGCAGCCACGAAGTGCGCCAGTTGGAGGACGTAGAGGACGGCCACGGAGAAAAGGGTTCCGAGCAGGCCGATAGCCGAATACACGGGGTTGCGGGCGACGACGACGGTGACCGCGCCGGCGATGGCGGCGATCGCCATCAGGACGAACACGAGGGACTCAACCATTGTTTTCCTCCCCTGGCCGAGACGCCCGATCGGCCTCTTCCTGCGGGGGCTCGGGATCCCATGAGCGGGACCCTGCCGTGTCGCGCCACATCTTCACACCCTCGTAGGCGGCCATGCCGGAAGGCGCGGTCGCCCGCATCCAGCCGTCTGCGCTCTCGAGCTCGTCGAGGTCTCCCAGTTTCTCGTCCGGGAACATGTGCGGCACGTTCCCGGAGCGGTCCATCAACAACTCCTCGCGGGTGTAGATGGCGTCCTGGCGATTTGTCGTCGACATCTCGAAGAGGTGGGTCATCGTGATCGCCTCGGTGGGGCAAGCCTCGACGCACAACCCGCAGAAAATGCAGCGGAGCATGTTGATCTCGTAGATGTAGCCGTACCGTTCCCCGGGACTGGTGGGATTCTCGGGATCGTTGTTCGCACCGCGGACATGGATGCAGTCGGCCGGGCAGGCTCCGGCGCACAGCTCGCAGCCGATGCATTTCTCCATGCCGTCCGGATACCTGTTGAGCACATGGCGGCCGTGGAAGCGCTGCGGCTTCTGGCGGGTCTCCTTCGGGTACTCGGTGGTGACGAGCTCCGAGCCGGCGATGGTCCGTAGCATCGTGCCACCGGTGACCTTCAGCCCCTTCCACAGTTCGTTGAACAATCCCATGTCAGCTCCAGGGCAATCCGAATTGGCGGAACGCGATGACGAAGGTCGACAGGACCAGCCAACCGAGGGCACCGGGGATCAGCCGCTTCCATCCCAGGGTCATCAGCTGGTCGTATCTCAGTCGGGGCAGGGTGGCGCGGATCCAGAAGAAGAGGAACACGATCGCGTACGTCTTGAGCAGGAAGTACACCGTGGGCAATAGCGCAGAGATGAAGCCGGGGAGGACGTCATCGAAGGTCGGCCCGTTCCACCCGCCGAGGAACAGCGTGGCGGCGATCGCCGACATCGAGAAGATATTCACGTATTCGGCGAGGAAGAACATCGCAAAGCGCATCCCCGAGTACTCGGTGTGGAACCCACCGACGATCTCCTGTTCGGCTTCGACCAGGTCGAAGGGTGCCCGGTTGGTCTCGGCGACGATGGCGACGAAGAAGATCACGAAGGCGACGATCTGGGGAAATATGTTCCATCTCGGGACGAACTGGAGGACCGGCTGGAGGACCGGGATGACATCACCCCATGTGCCTGCCTGGCGGTTGACGATCTCCGAGAGCGACAGCGTCCCGCCATCACCCTGGGTTGCGGTGAACATGACGACGGCAACCATCGAAAGTCCCATGGCGGCCTCATAGGAGATGGCCTGCGCCGTGGCCCGCACCCCGCCGATCAGCGGGTACTTCGACCCCGATGACCAGCCGGCGAGCACGACTGCGTACACCGCCATCGAGGACATGGCGAGGATGAAGAGAAGGCCGATGTTGAGGTCGGCACCCTGGAGGATCACCTCCTGGTCTCCGATCATGAACGGTGCTCCCCAGGGGACCATCATGAAGATCAGGAAAGCCGGGATCACGGCCAGGAACGGAGCCAGGACGTACATGCCCAGTTCCACCTTGCGGGGGGTGATCGACTCCTTGAAGAACAGCTTCAACCCGTCGGCCACGGTCTGGAGGATCCCGAACGGCCCGGCGCGGTTGGGCCCGATCCTGCTCTGCATGTCGGCGAGAAGCTTCCGCTCCAGCCAGACGTTGAGGATGGTGAGCACCATCAAAAGGCCGAAGGTCAGGACGACCCGCAACACGACAACACCGAACTCGGCCCAGGTCATGAGAAAAACCCCTGCATCAGGTCACCACCGTCACCCTGACCACCGGGTCAGAACCGAGGCGGGCCGCTCCGGGCTGATTCAAAGGGACGAAGACAACTCCCGGAGGCGTGGACGCGTCGATGCGTGCCGAGAACTCGCCTTCCCCCTTGCTGGTGACCACCTTCACCGGAGAGTCGTGCCTGGCTCCGAGACGCTTGGCATCCTCGGGGTTGATGAGGGCCACCGGGCCCGGCGCCAGCGGATGGAGCGACGGGCAGTTGCGGAGCCGGACACCGTCGTCGTACATCACCCTCGCCTGGTGGAGCAGAAGCTCAGCAGACGGGCCTTTCGGACCGTCGACCATCACCGGGATGTGGGTCAACGGCTGGGAGCCTTCGATTGGCACCACGGCACCGTCCCGGGCGTCCCACTCGAGCAGGTCCCAGGTGACACCCTGGTAGGCAGGTGCGACCGCGGCGATCTCCTTGGCGATCAGCGCGGCCGAGCTCAGCCCCATCGGCTTGCCCATCACACTGGACAGGTCGTCCAGGATCGCCCAGTCCGGCCGGGCCTGGCCCGGTGCAGGTATGATTTCGTTGACTTTCTGGACCCGGCCCTCCAGGTTGGTGACGGTCCCCTCCTGCTCCGAAAAGCCTGCCGCGGGGAAGATCACGTCGGCAAAGTGGTTGGAGTCGTTGAGGAAGGTGTCGATGCTGACCACGTACTCCGCCATTTCGAGAGCTTCGGCCGCCCCCGTGGGGTCGTGGGAGTTCCCGACCGGGTCAGCACCCACCAGCAGCACCGCCCGCAGTTCCTCCTCCTGCAACCCGGCGAGCATCGACGCGCTGTCACGCCCGCGGTCTTCGGGAATCTCGCCCCACGCCTCGATCTGACCGGCGCCGTAGGCGACGCGTCCGGGGAGCAGGTCGGGAGAGAGCCCCATGTCGAGGGCCCCGTAGGTGTTTGCCCGCTCTACCAGCGGCATGATCCTGGGAGTGGCCGCCCGATCGCGGATGAATCCGGCGACCGATTCAGCCAGTTCCGGTGCGTCTGCCAGTGAAGCCTGGCCGACGATGGCGACGACTTTCCCGGTGAGCATCTCGGCCAGGTCGGCGTGGTCGCCGGCTTCGATCGAGGAGAGAAGGTCGTGACCGCCACCCGGGCGGTAGCGAACGACCGTGGTGGCACGATCATCGAGGCCGGTCTCCCGGGGGTGAATGATGACGAGCTTGACCGCGAGTTCCTGCGCGGCGCGACGAACCCGAAGATACAGAGTGGGGTGGGTCTCTTTGAGGTCGGGGCCCCACACCAGGATGGTGTCGGCAGAGTCGAGATCCGATATCAGCGCGCGATCGGCGGTGGCGGCGACAAAGTGCGACGCAGGCCCGTCTCCGGTGCGGCAATCGACGTTGTTGGTCTCGAGGGCCGTACGGGCGAACCGCGACAGCGCGTAGGCGTCTTCATTGGTCCCGTTGGCCCCGCCGAGAACCGCGATCGACTGACCCCCTGACTCTTCGAGAATCAGGTCGAATCGGTTGCCCACCATGTCGAGGGCTTCAGACCACGAGACCGGTTTCAGATCGCCGCCCCTCCGCACCAGCGGGGTGGTGAGACGGTTCGGCGAGCGGACCTGCTCATAACCCCAACGGTCCTTGTCGGAGAGCCAGCCCTGGTTGACCGGTTCGGAATCGACCCCGACCAGGCGGAGTATCTCATTCTGGGAGACATGGATCGAGACGCGGGGATGGGCCGGGTCGTAAAGCGATGAGCTCTCCACCATCTCCAGGTCCCATGGTCGCGCCCGGAACCGGTAGGGCTTGGCGGTGAGGGCCCCTACCGGGCAGATCTGGACGGTGTTACCCGAGAAGTAGGAGCTGAACGGGTGGTCGGGGAAGGTGTTGACCTCGGTGACGTTGCCCCGGTGCTGGAATTCGATGAGCGGGTCTCCGCTGATCTCTTCGGAAAAGCGGGTGCACCGGGCGCACAGGATGCAGCGCTCCCGATCGAGGAGGACGAGGTCGGAGATCGGGATTGGCTTTTCGAAAGTCCGCTTGATCTCGACAAACCGGCTCTCCCCCGGACCGTATGCCATCGCCTGGTCCTGCAAGGGGCATTCGCCGCCCTTGTCACAAACCGGGCAATCGAGGGGGTGGTTGGCCAGGAGAAATTCGAGCACGGCCTCCTGGGCCTTCTTGACCGTGTCGTTCTGGGTATCGACGGCCATCCCGTCCACGACCTCGTTGGTGCAGGCGGTTATCAGCATCGGGCCGCGGCCGGTGTCGACTTCGACCAGGCACATCCGGCACATCCCAACTGGCTTCATCCGACGGTGCCAGCAGAACCTCGGGATGTAGGTGCCTTGATCTTCGGCAGCCTTGATCACCAGCTCGCCGGGTTTTACCTCGAACTCCCGGCCGTCCAATTTGATCGTCACCGGTTCGCTCACAGCGGGCACCCCCCGGCGTCGACGTGGGCCTGGACCTCGTCCCTGAAATAGTCTTTGAGCGCCTTGATCGGGGAAACCGCAGACGGGCCCAGCGGACAGATGGTCGTCATCTTGGGCGGCCAGGCCAGATCGATGCTGATCCCGTCGGAGACGCCGATGGCCAGGTCGAGGTCGACGGGGCGGCCTTGACCCTCCTCGATCCGGCGCAGGATCATCTCCAGCCAGGTGGTCCCCTCACGACATGGTGTGCACTGCCCGCACGATTCATGGGAGAAGAAGCGGACAATGCGCTCGGCCGCTTTGACCATGCAGGTGGTCTCGTCCATAACGACCACGGCCCCGGAGCCCAGCATCGACCCTGCGGCAGCGGTTGCCTCTTTGGTGATCTCGAGGTCGAGGTGCTCGGGGACGAACCAGGGTGCCGACGCCCCACCGGGAATCCACGCCTTCAGTTCCTTGCCGTCGGGGATCCCGCCGCCGATGTCGTAGATAAGCTCGCGCCAGGTGATGCCGTGGGCCAGCTCGTAGTTGCCCGGCTTGTTGACATGCCCGGACAGCGACATCAGGAAGGTCCCGGTATCCGCCTCGTGGGCCAAGCCCTTGTACTTCTCCACGCCCATCTCGAGAATATGGGGCAGGTTGGACACGGTCTCAACGTTGTTGACGATCGTGGGCAGCATGTATAGGCCCTTGGCGGCCGGGAAATATGGTGGTTTCAGCCTCGGCTCGCCGCGTCGCCCTTCGAGGCTGTTGATCAGCGCCGTCTCCTCGCCACAGATGTAGGCGCCGCCACCGAGATGCACTGTCACCTCGAGGTCGAAGTCGCTGCCGAAGATGGCCTTGCCCAGATAGCCTTTCGCATACGCCTCGTCGACGGCTGCCTGAACCCGGCGCGCCGGCTTCGCATATTCACCGCGGACATAGACGAAGCCATGGTGCACCTCGTTGGCGATTGAGGTGATGATGATCCCCTCGACCATCTGGTGGGGGTCTCGTTCGAGAAGCTGACGGTCCTTGAAAGTCCCCGGCTCCGACTCGTCCGCGTTGACCACCAGGTACGCGGGGCGTGCCGGGGCGAGGAAACTCCATTTCAGCCCGGCGGAGAAAGCGGCCCCGCCCCGCCCGAGAAGACCGGAAGCCTTGACCGTCTCGACCAACTCGTCACGGGTCATCCCGACGGAGCGCTTTGCCTGGACGTACCCGCCTGTCGCCTCGTATCGATCGATCGAGTGCGAGTCGGTGGGATGGTCGACCATCCTCCGGGTCACAACGAGGGGGGCCGTCAACTCTGACCCGCGCTCTTCGTAGTTCCCAGAGGCTGGAACGCCGGGTAGGGACCGACGGCTCCGTCCTCGTCACGGATTCCCCAGTCGAAGCTGCGCACTCCGCCGAACAACTCCTGCATCTCGTCGGTGTTGACCGCGGCCGGCGTGGCCTTCTTGAGCCAGCGGACTAGTTCTCGCGCCTTGTCCGGGGAGACGCCTTCGATCAACTCGTAGTTCACCTGGACAGCAACCGCTCCCCCACAGGCGCCGATGCACTCAACGTGCTCCACCGAGACCAAACCTTCCTCGTCGGTTTCGCCGTGGGGGACCCCCGATTCATCCTCGATGGCGTGGAGAACGTCATCCCCGCCGAGGAGCATGCAGGAGATCGAGGTGCAACAGCTGATCAGGTACTTGCCGGTCCGTTCCCGTTTGTACATCGTGTAGAAGCTCGCCACCGCATAGACCTGGGCCGGTGTCAGCCCGACCCACTCTGCGACTTCTTCCATGCCCTCGTCGGTGAGGTGCCCGTCCTCGGCCATCGACAGATAGAGCAAGGGCATCACCGCCGACCTCTTCTCCGGATACCGGGCAATGATCTCTTTCGCCCTGACCTGCGTCTCCTGTGACCAGATGCTCATCGGTCGACGTCTCCCATCACCGGGTCCATCGAGGCGATGGTGGCAACGGTGTCAGCCATGAGAGAGTCGCCCATCGCGATCGGCAGCGCCTGGAGGTTCGCAAATGAAGGAGCACGGGTGTGCATCCGGTACGGCTTTGCCTGGCCGTCTGAGACCAGGTAGCAGCCGAGCTCGCCTCGTGGTGATTCGACTGCGACATAGGTCTCCCCCGGCTCGACCTTGAACCCTTCGGTGAACAGCTTGAAGTGGTGGATCAGCGCCTCCATCGACTCGTCGATGCGGGCCCGGGGAGGCGGAGTGACCTTGCGGTCGTCGATGCGGTAGTCCCCTGCAGGCATCGAATCCATCACCTGTTCGACGATCTTCAACGACTCGTGTATCTCGTCGACCCTCACCCGGTAGCGGTCGTAGACATCGCCGTGCTCGCCGACAGGGACGTCGAATTCGTATTTGTCGATCCCGCTGTAGGGGAAGGCCTTCCTGAGGTCCCAATCGACCCCGGCGGCGCGCAGGGCGGGCCCCGTGATTCCGTAGGCGACTGCCTCCTCGCCGGTGATGACGCCGACGCCTTTGGTCCGCGACAACCAGATCGGGTTGTTCTCGAGCAGGTCGTCGTATTGCTGCAGCCGGTACGGGAGATCCTCGAGGATGCCGGCGATATCGTCTTTCCATCCAGGGGGGAGATCGGCCGCCACCCCACCGGGACGGATGTAGTTGTGGTTCATCCGGAGTCCGGTGGTCTTCTCGAAGAAAGCGAGAATGCTCTCCCGCTCCCGGAAGCCATAGATCATCATCGACACGGCGCCGATGTCCATGCCGTTGGTGGCCAGGGCGACGAGGTGGCTCGAGGCGCGGTTGAGCTCCGTCATCAGCACCCTTATCGCCTGGGCCCGCTCCGGGACCTCCACACCGAGCAGGCGCTCGACGGCGAGTGAGTATGCCAGTTCGCAGTGAAGCGGGGCCAGGTAGTCCATCCTCGTGACGTTGGTCGGCCCCTGGCCAAAGGTGAGCTGCTCGGCGGTCTTTTCCATACCGGTGTGGAGGTAGCCGATGATCGGCTTGGTCCGGCGGATGATCTCGCCCTCGAGCTCGAGCTGGAGTCGGAGAACACCATGGGTCGACGGGTGTTGTGGGCCCATGTTGACGATCATCCGCTCGTCGTCGCCGACCTCGTCGTCGAAGACGTAGTCGTCGGTCACCACCCGGCCGAACTGCTCGTCGAGTCGGCTTTCCGACTCGTGGTCGCTTATCTCCTGAGCTCCCTCATCGGTCGGGCTGAATTGGGGCTCTTCGGTCCCGGCGATCCAGATGTCGATGGTGTCCATGGGCTTGTTGGTCTCGTCAGTCATCTCAATCCACCTGGTGGCTTGCTTTGAACTGGACGGGCACCCCGCCAACGCCGAAGTCCTTGCGGAGGGGATGGCCCTCCCAGTCGTCGGGCATGAGAATCCTGGTGAGGTCGGGGTGGCCTTCGAAGGTGATGCCGAACATGTCGTAAGCCTCGCGCTCGGCGAAGTTTGCTCCCGGCCAGACCGGGACCAGGGAGGCAACGGTCGGATCGACCCGTCCCAGCGCTGTGATCATCCTCAGCCTCAGCCGGTGCTGCATGGAGAGGAGGTTGGCGACGACCTCGAATCGGTCCGGTCGCTGCCGCATCCAGTCGACGGCGGTGACATCGACGCAAACCTCGAAACCCGCTTCCTTCGCCGCTTCGCCAAAAGGGAGCCAATCGTCAGGTTCGAGGCGCACGACGACCTGATCGTGGGAATCTTCGACGACCGCCGCCTCGAAACCCTCGAAGAGAGCTGAGAGCACCGGGTGCAGATCACTCAATTGCGGATCTCCCCGGACATGATCTTGTCGTGAAGGGTGAGGATCCCGTGCATCAGGCTCTGCGGCCCCGGGGGGCATCCCGGGACGTAGATGTCAACGGGGACGATCTGGTCGACCCCCTGAACCAGGGCGTAGTTGTTGAACATCCCGCCCGTGGAGGCACAGGCACCCATCGAGACCACCCACTTCGGGTCGGGCATCTGGTCATAGACCTGGCGGAGCACCGGGGCCATCTTCTGGCTCACCCTCCCGGCAACGATCATCAGGTCGGCCTGCCGGGGGGAGGCCCGGAAGACTTCCATCCCGAACCGGGCCAGGTCGTAGTGAGCGGCGCCGGTCGCCATCATCTCGATCGCACAGCAGGCGAGCCCGAAGGTCGCAGGGAACATCGAGCGGGTACGCGCCCAGCTCGCGGCCTTGTCGACCGTGGTCATCAACAGGTTGCCGGGTGCTGTCGTCGCCATCAAGCTGCCTCGGTGATATCGGGTTCGATGTAGCGGGCCCGTCGTTTCACATTCCAGTCGAGGGCGCCGCGCTTCCAAACGTAGGCAAGTGTCTCGGCTACGAAGAATGTGAATATGGCCACGGCGACCACTCCGTACCAGCCGAGATCCACCCAGATCGTCGCCCAGGCGAACAGGAAGATGATCTCGACGTCGAAGATCACAAAAAGCATCGCCACGAGGTAGAACTTCACCGGGAAGCGCTGCGAGGGCTCCACTTCGGGGACGATTCCACATTCGTACGGCTCGAGCTTCTCGGGTGTGGGTCGATTGGGACGGAAAATCCGCGAAACGATGAGCGACACCGCCACGAATGCGGCGGCGAGTAGCAACATCAACCCGATCGGCACATAGTCAACGAGAGTCACTCCGGGGAGCTTAGAACGCACCCCGCTCGTGAACTAAATCGCAAGAAGGGCGTCCCCAAACCGTTCTGTGTCGATCTCGAACACAACACCATCGCCGATATCGACACAGAAGCGATCCCAGGAAGAGCCGAGTCGGTTCTGTGTCGATCTCGAGCACCACACCATCGCGGATATCGACACAGAAGGGTGGATAGGCGGGGTTACTTGACGGGGAGGGTCCGCACGATGGCGGCCAGGGCGTCGTAGGTGCGCTCACCCATGTGCTTGTCGTCTTCGTCGAGGAGATTGGACATTACCTTGAGGGTCCACTCCATCAACGGCTTGTTACGGAGGCCGGTATGGGCCAGGGTTCTCATCACCGGCGGGTTCCCGATCAGCTTCACGAAGATGCGCGCCATTTTGTAATACAGGCCGTACTCATCCTCGAGATGTTGGGGATAGCGACGGAGCAGACCGAGGTCGTCGTTGGCGATGGCCTTGCCGACGTGGCCGGCGGCGATCCGGCCCGTCTCGTAGGCATAGGAGATCCCCTCCCCGTTCCACGGGTTTATCGCACCGGCAGCATCCCCGATCGCGATCCAGTTCGAGCCGACGAGAGGGCTCTTGGAGAACGACATGGTCAGCTTGCCCCCGACCGGCCGGGTGAGCTGAGCCTCCTCGGACAACTCCCAGTGTGCAGGTGCCGTGGCCACATAGTCGTTCATCATGTGGGTGGTGTTGACGTGCTTCCACCGACTGAACGTCGAAAGGAGGCCGACACCAACATTGATCGTGCCGTCACCGAGCGGGAACACCCATCCGTACCCCGGCATCGTCGCCCCGGATCGGTCGCGCAGGTCGAGCTGGCTTTCCAGGAAAGGGTCTTTGGACATCGGTGAGGAGAAATAGCCGCGGGCGGCCATGCCCATCGGATAGTCTCTGCGCCGGGAAGCACCCAGATCGCGCCCGAAGCGGTTCATCGAGCCGTCGGCGATGATCGTGACCGCCGGGTTGACCACTTCTGTCTCCCCACCCGAGGCGAGCTCGGCACCGACCAGCTGCCCATCTTCGATCACAGGCGTTGCCGTAGTCTTCTGCTTGATGACAACGCCCTGTTTCTCGGCGAGTGTCGCGATCTGGGCGTCGAGGTCGCGTCGGCGCATGACACCACCCCATGAGGGGAACCGGCTGTGCTCGGGCCACTCCATCTCCAGCATCAGATCGTCCCCGGCATAGGAGCGAAGGCCGGTGATCCGGTGGAAGGCGGCAACGTCGAAGTCGAAACCCATGTCCTGCATCTGGAGGATGGCCCGGGGCGTGAGGCCGTCGCCGCAGGTCTTGTCCCGCGGGAACTCCTTCTTCTCGACAAGGGTCACTTCATGGCCTTCGCTGGCGAGCCAGAAGGCGGCAGCCGAACCGGCAGGACCACCACCGACCACGAGGACTGACGGGGATTTCATCAAACGCGAGATTAGGAGAGTGCTGGGGTTTGGCGTAGTCGCCCACGTCGATGATGGAAACGCTCACCCCGGAGGTATCGTTTTGAGGCGATGAGCGGACTTCCCAAGGCAACCGTTGTGCGGCTCCCCCGCTATCTTCGCCTGCTCGAGGATCTGGCCTCATCGCGGGACACGGTGAGCTCCGACGATCTTGCCCTTGCCGCCGGCGCCAACGCTGCCAACGTGCGCCGGGACCTCTCCCACCTCGACTTCCACGGCGTCCGCGGCCTCGGCTACTCGGTCACCGAGTTACGGGACCGGATCCGCTCCGAACTGGGTATCGACGAGCGCCGCCGCGTCGTCATCATCGGCGCCGGCAACCTGGGACGCGCCCTGGCCAACTACGGCGGCCTCGCGAAGAGGGGTTTCGATGTTGCAGCGGTATATGACAACGCTCCCAAGCGGATCGGTGCGTCCGTCGGAGGGGTCGAAGTGCGCGACATCGAGAGCCTGGAGTCCGGTTGGGCGTCGGGGGAATTCGACATGGCGATCCTCGCAGTGCCCGCCAACGCCGCCCAACAGGTGACCGACCGTTTGGTCAAAGCCGGAGTCAGGTTGATCCTCAACTTCGCCCCGGTCCGGGTCAAGGTGCCCGATGAGGTCCAGGTGCGACAGGTGGATCTCTCCACCGAACTGCAAATTCTCAGCTACTACGGCAACTAACTCTCCCTCCTATCTCGGCGCAAGGCGGTAGGACTCAGGCGGTGCTTCGTTCTTGGGCTTCTTCGTACTGGTGAAGGGCGACCAGGAAGGCGATGAACAGAACCGCGGAGACCAGGGTGTAGGTGATGGGTATGATCCGGATCTCGAAGGCGTTGAGGCCTTCGATGTCGTCGGGTTTGGGACCGCGAGGGGCGTAGATTACGAACAACATCGAGCTGATCGTCAGCCAGCCGAACACTGCCGCTCCCGAGACCAGCAGCCCGAGGCGCTTGCCGAGGTTGGTGTAGTTGAACAGGTAGATCGACCCGTAGAACAGGGCGAAGGACACCGCGGTGAGGAGGATCCCGGTGACGAAGAGGTTCGCCGACAGCAGATCTCTGAAAAGTTCGCGCATCTCTACTCCTCCGTCATCCCGCTCAGGTTGCCCGAACGCAGATAGGCGGCGAGCAACTCGATGTCCGCTTCGGACAGGATCGCCCCGAAGGCGGGCATCCTCCCCGAGCCGAATCCGTTGAGGCCATAAGGCGCGTTGGCCACCGACCCGTTGATCAGGAACTGGACCAGCAGGTCAACCTCGAGCTCCGGATCGTCCGGGGCCAGCCCGAACTGGACCACCGGGCGGCCATCCCAGAGCGCCGGCCCGAAGCCTCCCGAACCGATCTCCTGGGTGTACGGAACGCCTGCGGAGAACCCTGCGGTATGGCACCTTGCGCAACTTGCATTGAAGATACCCACGGCGCGTTCTGCTTCCTCGACGGAGACGTCCATCGCTTCGGCCACACCTTCGATGTCGATTTCCCAGGCCCGCCGTTCCTGTGCGGCGAGAAGGAAGTTGAGGCCACCGACTTCGGTGGCACGCAGGGTGTCGTTGTTCTCCGTTGCCACCCGGAGCGTCACCCGGAGCGAGTCGAGGTTGCCGACAACGGTATTGAGCGTTACCGCATCGGCGACGCCGCCAACTGACGCCGGATTGGCCGGGTCTAGGTCAACCACTGCGACCTGGGACGGAATCGTCCTCCCGGCGGCGTCGGCCATCTGGGCGGTGATGGTCGCTTCGGCTACGGTCGACAGCCCATCACCATCAGGGTCCGATCCATCTGTGATGGCTTCTTGCGCTGTCGCAAGCAGCTCTGCGAGGTCGGGATCAGCGTCTTCGGCAGCTGATGCCTCTTCGAGCGCAGCAGCCAGGGCTTCGGCTTCACTCAGCGTTTCCACATTTGAGGGAAGACCGGACACTCCGAGAACGTCGGCCTCGCCACGAACCACTTCGAGGATCTCGAGGCTCGACTCGGCGAGCCCGACGGACGCCTCGACGGTGCCCCGCTCGATTGCCGTCTCCACCGCCGCAAGATTCTGCTCGAGAATCGGATCCAGCTCGACAGCCGCCTGAAGTTGGGTGACGGCCTCGTCGGCGAGCTCCGCGTCGGTGACTTCGGGGTCCAGCGCAATCGCGTCGACCTTCTGGAAAAGGGCAGCTACTTCCGCGGTAAGTGCGGAAAGCTCGGTCTCGACACTGTCTGATATCCCGTCCCCGTCGGTGTCGATTCCCTCCCCGGCGCGCTCCTCGAGTTCGTCAGCCCGATCGGCGAGAGGTGCAAAGGCTTCGAATTCATCAGGAGCCGACTCGATGTCGGCGATTGTCTGCCGCTGGTTGAGGATTGCCGCTTCGACGGTGTCTTCGGCGTTGGCGAGGCGATCGAGCTGGACGCTGATCGCAGGATCCAGCTCCTCGAGGACCGCTGGCTGCGGCACCTGAATGGTCTTCAGGTAGTTCACCACATCGACGACCTGCAGCTCGTTGAGGGGGCCACCACCGGGGATTCCCCATGGAGGCATCGGGGTGTTCCCGCGCCCGAAGGTAACCCAGAAGTTCACTTCGTCGTCGTCGTAGCGGTAAAAGATGTCGTTCAGGGCCGGTGCCGCCCATGAGACGGTGACGCCGGACCGTTGCTCGACGAACTGGGCCGACCCACCAACGCCCTCAGGGCCGTGGCAGCTGAAGCAGGCAAACTCTTCGACGATGTGCTCACCGCGTGAGATGGATTCTGTTGCGAACTCCTCGACGAATGCGTCCTGACGGTCGAGCTCGCCGAGGAAGTACAGCGGCAATGCGATAGCGAGCAGAGCCGAAAATGCAATGGCTGCCTTCTGGCCTGATTCGAGACGGGTGGTCTCGATCTCGGCATTGGTCAGCCCGGGAGCGAGGTTGGGACTGATCTCCTCGGAGCCACGATTGCGAACTGCCGACACGCCGAGCAGCGCCAGCCAGGCGATACCGGCGACTACGGCTACGACAGTGATGATGTTTGCGGTCATGCTTCGCTCGCGACCGTGGCCCCGATGCAACTCGGGCCCTGGGGATAGTTGATCGAGAGTGTCGAAGCCCTCGGAGTCTCGATGATGGTCCCCGTCTTGATGATGAACCGGCCACCGATCACCTCGACGACGAAGCGATCGAGGTTACGTGGCGCCGGTCCGGCGAAGTACTCGCCGATTGCGTTGTACTTCGAGCCGTGGCACGGGCACTCAAAGCCCTGTGATGGGCCGCACCATGGAACCCGGCACCCGAGGTGGACACAGCGTTGGAACAATGCCATCAGACCGGCGGCCTCGACATCCCTACCCTCGTACTGCTCACTGAGCGAAGTCGGCGCCGGCACTACGTATGCCCTGGCTTCAGGCACGAAGACCGGGATGATGGACCCGTCGGAAGTCACCGACTGCGCCTGGAGATCTGTAACCGCACCGGCGTCGATGTCGGCCCCGAAACCACCGGACAGTTTCGGCCAGAGGAACGCCAGCGAGTCGACTCCCATCAACGCCAGGAACGATCCGAAAGTGGCGAGAATCGCCCGGTTGAAGAATTGCCGTCGGCTCACCCCGGCCTCCTCAACGGAGACTTCGACAACACGCTCCTCCTTGACGACCTCGACCCCGTGCGGCTCCTCCTCGGGCTCCTCGACGTCCTCGACGTCCTCGACGACGACTTCTACCTCGTCTTCCTCGGGCTCCTCCACCACTTCGGCGGTGGTGGCAATCGGCTCGACACGGACTCCGACCATGGAACGGTCCGCTTTACGGGTCTCCGGGGAGAGCCCTTCGAGAGGATCCGGCTCGGGTTGGGAGCGTTTGAATGCGATGGCGAAAGCACCGATCGCTCCAATCAGTGCCACCACGGCAACACCGATGAGGATCAGGTTCTCGGCACTCATTCGAAATGCACCCAGTCTTTGAGGTCGTCGAAGAAGACACCGTCGCGCCACGGATAGGAGAAGTTGAATCCCTGACCTCTAAACAGGACACCGATGATGGTCAGGGTTGCGGCGCCGGCGAGGAAGAACGAGTAGAGAGCGATCGCGAATTTACGGTCGGATGGCGTCGTCGACGGGTTCTTGTCGAGGTAGGGAACCAGGATGAAGAAAGCCATGCCGGTGAAGGTCGGGACCATCACACCTGCGATCTGCGGGTCGAAGTACGACAGGAGTTCCTGAAGCCCGAGGAAATACCAGGGCGCCTTCGACGGGTTGGGCGTCGCGTTGAAGTTGGCCGGGTCGAGCAGGGGCGAGTGGATGACGATCGACATGATCACCAGCAGGGCAGTGATCGCCAGCAGCGCACCGAACTCCATCAGCATCAAATGCGGCCAGGTGTTGACCTTGTCGGTCGGTTCGGCCTTGACGTTCTGAATCGCCCTCGCTTTGACCACTGTGAGCAAGCGCTGGGTCCGCACCCCCTCGGGGGTTCCCGCCGGGGGAACCGAAGGACGCGGGCTTACCATCGCGGCGACCTTCCCGTTCCCGCCACCGTTCGCTGAAGGTGGGGGTGTCTCCGCTTCGGGCTTGTCGGCTACCGCAACCGCAGCTGCCGGCTCTGCCGGTTCGGGTTCGGCGTCGTTGGATGCAGCAGGCTCCTGCGGCTCAGCCGCTTCGGCCGGTTCGTCCTCGACATCGCTGCCGGGCTCGATATCGGGCACCGGGTCCGGGTCGGGGTCGTCGGCGTACTCGGCCTCTTTGGGCTCCTCGGGCTGGACATCCTGGTCGGGGTCGGTCTCGATCTCCGGTGCTTCGGCATCGGTGTCATCGGCCGGAGGAATCTCCTCTATCGGCTCCGGTTCGTCTTCGATAACCGCGTCGAGATCGGGAACTTCGACAGGAGCAGGTTCTTCCGGAGACATCTTGACCGGCGGGCCCTCGCCTTTCATCTCGGCGAGAACGTCCTCGACCGGAACCCCCAAAGCTTTCGCCTTGGCTTCCGCCGATCTCCTCAGAAGACTCTCTGGTATCTCAGCCATCAATACTCCTTAGAGGGGTCCTGATATTCCGCCGTCCTTACGGACACGCCAGAAATGAACCGCCATGAAGATGACGATGATGAACGGGAAGAACAAAACGTGGAGGACATAGAACCTCAGGAGGGTGGCGGCGGTCACTTCCACACCTGCCAGCAGCCCGAACTTGACCTGGGCTCCAATCGCGGGCACGAACGAGGCCATGTTGCTTCCCACGGTCACGGCCCAGAGCGCCAGCTGGTCCCAGGGCAGGAGGTAGCCGGAGAACGAGAGGAGGAGCGTGAGAAGGAGCAGCACCACGCCGACAACCCAGTTGAACTCGCGCGGGGGCTTGTAGGCCCCGTGGTAGAACACCCGGCTCATATGAAGGAATACCGAGAGGACCATGAGGTGGGCTCCCCAACGGTGAAGGTTGCGCATCAGCGAGCCGAAGGCGACGTTCGTCGACAGGGCCTGTACATCGGCGTATGCGGTCTCGGCGCTCGGCGTGTAATAGAACATCAGAAAAATGCCGGTGATTGTGAGAAGGATGAAGAGGAAGAAGCTGAGCCCGCCCAGGCAAAGTGTGTAGGAAAGCTTCACGGCATGCCGCTTCACCTTGACCGGGTGGAGGTGATAGAGGACGTTGTTCATCACCACGTAGGAACGATTCCTGGGGCTATCGGAATAACCCTGTTTGAACGGCGAACCGGGGCGGAGGATCGACTCGAGGGCCTGGCTGCCCCAGATCTTGTCCTTCGCCTCGTTTATCCGTTCTTTGAGACTTGTTCTTCCTTCAGCCACTTCGCCTCCTACCAGCGAATCCCGTAGGCATAGCCATTCTTGGAGTCTCTCTGCCCGGTGTCGAAGTCCCAGGGGCGGCGGTCGAGGCCAAGCTCTTCAGCCTGGTCCGCGAGCGAGCCTTCGAACTTCCCGAGCGAGATCACACCGGTTGGGCATCGGTCGATACACAACGCGCACCTGGTGCACTCGTCCTCGTCGACGACGAACCATCCGTAGTTCTGGACGTCCTCTCCGGGGTGATCGACATTGACTGCTTCGTCGATCGCCTCGAAGGAAAGATAGTGGATGCACTTCCACGGGCAGATATCGACACAGCCCTCACACAGAATGCATTCCGACTGATCGATATGGAGGAACTGCTTGGGTCGCAACTTGTCGGTGAAGTAGTCGCCTTCGACGAGGGCGAGCTGATAGTCATCACGGAACGGCGGCGTCTCATCGACAACACCTTTGGGCATTATCCATCACCCCTGACCAGCGTTCGACCGTAGGGGGACTTCGACTCGGCTTTCTCTGCGGAAGGTGGCGGCCCGTCGTACATCTTCTGCACCTGGAGGGCGAATATCGCCACGGCCGGGATCATCACCAGGTGCCAGCCGGTCGAGATCAGGTCTTTGACCACAGCCCAGCTGATCGCCAACTCATTCCCGAGGACAAGGAAGGGTGGAATGGTCAGCGCCACCCGCTGCGACGACCAGTCGAGGTCGGTCTGTGCCAGGTTCAGCCACTCAGAGGGGACGATGCCGAAGAGAAGGAGGAGTTCGATCCACGCCAGGAACGCTGCGAACAATGCCCGGGCCCAGGTCATCTTCTGGTTGAGGACCCAGAGGAAAGCGGCCCCGGCCAGCATCAGCTGGCTGGCGGCGAATGCGGCGAGGTACCCGAGGGATTTCCAGAACCATCCGCGGGGGACCCAGTCGAAGACGGTGAGGACCACATCGACCTCGACCCCGTCGATTACTTCGGTGCGGGGAAAGCTCGAGAAGTGGATCCACCAGACGGCGACGGCGAGCAGCAGAGTGCCAAAACCGAGCATCGCCCAACCGATGCCCTTGCGGCGATTTTCGCTGAGTTCTGCCAGTCGGTACATGTTCTCGCTGTTCGGGACCCGTCAAACCTGTTGTTTCCAAGTTTCTACCACACACATGCCCCGGAGATGGAACCGAGACAACAACTATTAAAACCTCCGGCTGAATTAATGAAGGACTACACGATCTAGTTATGCTCCCGCCGGACCCTTTCTTTACGAGGACCGAGAGTGCTAACAGGCCAATCATCTGACATTCGAGCCCTGTTGGGAGGCGGCGCAGACGGAGATCGTCTTGCCACCGCTCACATCCTGGTTGGCGCGCTCTACTTGCTCGTCGGTGGTGTCCTCGCCCTTTTCGCACTGCTCTCGCTCCGATTCCCCGAGCAGTCGCCGATTTCATACGGGCAGGTTGACATGATGTCGGCCACATCACTGATGCTTGGCTTCGGGGTCCTCACCATGAGCGGGGGTATCTACTACGTCCTCCCCCGTCTCACCGGGGCCCGGCTCGCGCTTCGGGGCATCGCAGGTTTCGGCCTGGTCGCGACAGCGGGGCTCACCGCGCTCGGTGTGATCAGCATTCCCCTCGGGCTCGGCGACGGTGGCCAGCCCCTCGGCCTCGCCTGGTGGCTGGACATACCAATCGCAGCGGTCCTGGCCATCCCTCTCGTGGTCACCCTGGCGACCGTGCGCGACCGCGAGGAGAAGCGAAGCTATGTGACCGTCTGGTTCATCCTCGGAGGGGTGGTCTGGCTGCCCCTGCTGTACGCCTCGTCGACCGTCGGAAGCCTCCCTTTCGCCAACAGCCTCTCGACGGCGTTCAGTGGCGTGTTTCTCTCGGCCGGCTTCGTGAACATGTGGCTTCTCGTCATCGGATTCGGCCTCTTCTATTACACGGTCGTCAAAGAACTCGACATCCCGCTGGCGTCGCGCCAGCTTGCCCTGGTCGGATTCTGGTCGCTGGGTTTTGCCTCAGCCTGGTGGGGAGCGTCGCAATTGATCTTCGGCCCCGGGCCTGACTGGCTCGACGGGGTCGCTGCCGCCCTCGGCCTCGCCCTGCCCATCGGCGCCATTGCCAACGCGGCGAACTTCTCGGTCACACTGGAGGACTCGTGGAGGGACCTGCCCGACAACCCCGGTCTGAGCTCGGGGGTGATCGGCAGCTACTTCGCGGTTGTCGTCGCCGGCCTGGCCGCATTCGCCGGCTTCCCGTCGATCGGAGCGGCGGCATCACTCACCGCCTATTGGGATGGGATCGAGTACGCCGCCCTCCTCGGGATCGGACCACTGCTCGCAGCAGGTTTCGTGTTCCCGGCGATGCCCCGGCTCACCGGAAGGGCGGTGCCGAATCTCGACCGGGTCCGCTCTTTCAACAAGTTCACCGTCATCGGGAGCGGCGGGGTGCTGCTCACCCTGGTCACCGCCGGCCTCTATACGGGTTACTCGTGGATCGGGGGCTCCAACGGCGCGGCATACGTCGATGTCGGGGAGGGCTGGGCGTCTGGTGGCGGCAGCCAGGTCGTTTCAACTCTGATCCTCCTTGCTGTCGGATTCGGAGTGGTGTCCTTGCTGGCACAGTTCGCCTACGCGGGAGTCGTGTTCGGGACCCTCACCACCGGGAAGACCGTTCCCCAGGAGGTTCTCGTCACCCGAGGTGAAGCCGATGAGTGATGTGAACACCGCTGCTGAGGCGATGGGCATCCCCTCCGAGCTGGTGTCCCGCTCTGCTGCCGCCCGGGCCCAGGCATCGGGTACCACCACAGAAGAAGTCCTGGCCGCCTGGGGCGGGGGCGAGGCGGTGGCGACCAAGACCCCCGAACCCGAGGAGACTGCTGCTGCGGAGACACCGGCCGAAGAGCCCCCCGAGGAAGCGGCCCCGGCCGAGACAAGGGAACCGGCCGAACCAGCACCACTGGAGATGCCTTCAGCGCCACCATCAGAGCCTGCACCGCCAACAGCTCCGGCGAGAACGGCTCCCCCGATCCTGATCGGTGCCAGCGACAACCCGTGGGCGATTGTGTTTGGCGCGTTCGGGCTCTTCGTGGCGATGGTGCTCCTGGCGCTGGTCGGCCCTTCGATTCCGGCCGACGCCCCCGGCTCGCGGAGCAGCGCAATCTCTTTCAGCGAAGCCGCCCTTCATGGACAGGACATCTACGCAAGCCTCGGCTGCGCGTCTTGTCATACCCAGATGATCAGGCCCGTGATCGCCGACGTGGGCCTCGGACCGGTCACCCTGAACGACACCAACCAGGTCCTCGGGACACGGCGCTACGGGCCCGACCTCTCCGAAGTCGGCTCCCGGGTGAGCGGCACCCAGCTCGAGTCGATAATCGGCGGCAGCGCCGGGCACCCGGCCCACCGCCTGTCACCACAGGACATGTCGAGCCTCATTGCATATCTGCTCGAGTCCTCAACTGCGAACATAGGCGGCCAGGAATGAGTCCAACCTTATGAGTGATTCCCATGAGTGATTTGAGTGCAGCAGCAGCCGCCCTCGGCATACCTGAGGCTCTCGTCCAGCGCTCTGCCGAGGCTCGTGCCGCCGAGACCGGGGCCAGCGTCGACGAGATCCTCGCCGCGTGGGCCGGTGGAGAATCAGGGCCGGCGGCCGCCGCACCCGCCGAACCAGAGGAGACAGAGGAGGCCGCGGAGCCTGCGGACGTTGCTGAGGCTGATGAAGCGCCGGACGAGGCCCCTGCCACACCAGAAGTCACCATCGAGATCCCTGAGGAGAAACCGGCCGCCACAGCCCCGGCCGCGGTCTCGAGGACCCCGGTCCCGACCGAAGTCACCGCCGCTGAGGCAGCCAACCTCCCGGTCGTGGTCACGGTGCCCACCAGCGGGATCAAGGAGCGGACCAACTTCGCCGTTCCGAAATGGCTCGCTGTCCTGTTCTTCATCGCCCCGCTGGTAGCACTGTTCGCCCTGGGAGGGTCGGCAACCGGCGAATGCGGTTCGGCAACCGAACTGACCACCAACGTGATCACCGGCGAGATCGTCAACTGTGACGGCAGCGAGTTCACCGGGTCGGCGGTCGGTGGTGGCGGCACCGACTTCATCGCTCTCGGAGAAGCGATCTATCAGGGTGGCGAAGTGAGTGGGGTCAACTGCGCCGGTTGTCACGGTGCTGGAGGAGGCGGCGGTGCTGGCCCGGCAATGAACGCAGTGTTGACCGTCTTTGGCTCGTGTGCCGACCACAGCGAGTGGGTGGCACTGGCCACCGCCGGGCTCCAGGCAGCAGGTGAATCGACATACGGTGACACCAACAAGCCACTCGGAGGGTTCGGCGCCCCGATGCCCGGCTTCGCCAACTCACTCACCGACGAACAGATTGCCGCGGTCAGCGCCTTCGAAAGGGTCAGGTTCGGGGGACAGGATCCGGAAGCGGCGCTCATCGACTGCGGCCTGGCCGAGGACCCCGAAGCAGAGGGCGAGGGCGAAGAGGGCGGCGAAGGCGAAGACGGCGCCGGTGTCGACCAACCACCCGACACCACTGACATGGGCGAAGGCGAAACCGACGGAGAAGGTGACGGGGCCTAAGCGCCGGAACGTCGGAGGCGGCGCAGGCCCCGCCGCAGATCCCGCTTCTCGATACGCCCCTCGGCGATGACTGTGCCGTCTGTGCCGAGGACAACCGGAATCCGGTTTCCGAATCGCTCTCTGATGTCATCTGAGCCATCGACATCGACCTCTTCGACGGCGCCGCCATAACGGGCGACTGCCGTGACCACCATTGGTCTCGCCGCGTCACAAAGCGGGCATTGGTCCCTGGTTAAGAATCGGACCGCAAATTTACTCAAGCTATCACTCTCAGTGGTCGATAATCAGCGTACATGCGATGGAGGGCGGTCGTTTTCCCCTCATACCACGGGCACGTTCTGCCTAGGTGTGATGGATAGCCTCCCAGCCCGCCCCACGGTAACGACCTCCTCCTCCATGTAGTTGGGGCCCTCGATTCGTCGGGGGCCCCGACACATTTCGGGCCACCCCCACAAACCGGGTACTCTCGCCGGCGAACCGTTGGAGGGAATCTGAGACCGGCCACCGCCATAATCATCGCCATCCTGCTCGTCATGATCGCCGTCGCCGGCGTCGTGCAACTGGTCCAGATCCTCAACACCTGACGGTACTCAGGCGCTGAACCTCACGTTCACGCCCGGAACCAGCCGAAGATCCTCGGCGGCACTCCCCCCGTTGACCGCTACGGCGATCAACCCGGCCGAGTCGACATGCAACAGAGCCTCCCCTTCCGGCGCATCTGCGTAGGCACCCACCCAGGGGAACCGGCGGGTGGTTGCCCCGATGCTCACCGAGACCTCGTCTCCGGGAGCCAACCCGACCGCGGCCAGATCGTCGGGGCCCACATTTGTCTCGGCATTGCCGAACCCGTCGACCCACCAGCACTGGCCGGAGACGACTCCATCCTCGACTTCGGGAAGCGGCAGCAGCATCGGGCTCAAGTCATTACCGTCCAGCACCGGGCCGAGATCGTCGATTGCCGCCTCGCCCGATGCGAGCAGCGCCGCCGCCGGGGCGAAGATGTCGCGGCCATGAAACGTCGCGCCAGGCGAAGGGATCATTGCCTCGGGGTTCTCGATAGAGACGATCTTCGAAGCGCCGCCGACGAGCGCCACCGCCGGTGACAGCAAACCGTTGTCGGGGCCGACGAAGAAACCCCACTGGGTCTCCAGCGCCAGGGCCTTGCGCTCGGAGCCGACGCCGGGGTCGACCACCATCAGGGCAACCCCGTCGGGCAGGTACTGGATGGCACGGGTCATCGCGAGCGCGCCGGCGCGGATGTCGCCACGCGGCACGTGGTGAGTCACGTCGATCACCAGGGACGCGGGGGCCAGCTTGGCCAGCACCCCGTGGACGACTCCGACGAACTCGTCATCGAGACCGAAGTCGGAGAGAAAGCTGATAGGCAAGGTCATCGGCAGGGACGGTAGTGGTATGTGCGACCGTCACCCCTATATTGCCCTTATGGCGGATCAGACATATGAGAATCTCGCCAGGGATATCGCCCGGACCCACGTATCGATGCTCATGGGCGGCGTCGACACCGGGAAGACGACGCTCGGATTGATGGCGGCCAGAATCGCCGTGAACGAGGGGCGGACGGTTGCATTCGTCGACGCGGATGTTGGCAATACAACGGTGGGGCCACCGGCGTGCATCGGCCTGAAAGTGATCAGAACCGTCGCCGACATCGACTCGATAGCAACCCCCGACCAGCTGCATTTCGTGGGAACCATCAGCCCGTCGCGTCTGGTGCTGCAACAGGTGGTGGCCACTGCCGTGCTGGCCGACAAGGCCCGGGGGCTCGCCGACCACGTCATCATCGACACCACCGCTGTCGTCTCCGGTGTGGCGGGAGAGACCCTCAAATACCACAAGGCAGAGTTGTGCCGGCCGGACCGGGTGGTGGCGTTGCAACGAGGCGGCGAGATGGAGCCCGTCGTCGGCATGCTGCGCCGGTTCCTGGGTGTCGAAGTCTCTGTCGTCCCGAGCGACCCCAACGTGAACCCGGTTTCACCGGATGAGCGCTCGGATCGGCGCAAGGCGTCATTTCGCCGGGCGCTGAGCCCGACGATGGAGAGGTGGAAGGTCCGTCCCACTGTGTTTGCGCCCACCCTCCCGGTTGGACTCAATCTCACCCGTCTCGAAAATGTGCTGGTCGGGATCCAGGATCAGGGGGGCGGCTGTCTCGGCCTCGGCTTGCTCACTCACGATGACGATGATCTCAAAGTGATGACCAACGTCGGCGAAGGCATGCGGGGCTTGCGCCTGGGTTCGATGCGGCTCGACCCGGAGACCTTCGGCGTCACGATGCTCTCTCTCCGTGAGGTCATGTTCGGGATCTAGACAATCAGGATAGGTCCAATGACCTAAAGAGTCTCCTGGAAATTGCCGATATACCGGTATGCCCACCCGGAAGCGCTGGATTGCCGTTCTACTCACTCTGTCACTCTCTGTGATGGGGCTCGGCCTTGCGGCGACCGCCGATGCGGGCCAGGAGAGCCAGTTTCTCTCCGCCATCAACTCCTCCCGCGCCTCGGCCGGACTCGGCCCCCTCGCCATGTCCGGCAGCCTCCAGTCATACGCCCGCACTCACAGCGTGGCGATGGCGGATGCGAACAAGATCTACCACTCCACCGGCGCCCAGCTCGCTGCCGCAGCCGGGTCGGGATATACCAAGCTCGGAGAGAACGTAGGTAGGGGCCCCAGCGTCTCCGCACTCCACACCGCTTTCATGGGCTCCTCAGGTCACAAGGCCAACATCCTCGGCGACTACAACTACGTCGGGATCGGCACCACCACCAAGGATGGCTACATCTACGTGACCGCAGTCTTCATGAACAACGGCGCCACCACCTCAGCCGCACCGACCACCACGACAACTGTCGCCAAGTCGTCGGCTCCGGCCCCAACGACAATCAGCACCACGGTTACGACCCTTCCCCCCACAACTACCACGACCACTCTCGTCGTCCCCCCGGACAAAGAAGTGGTCCCTGGCACCGAATGCCTGGAAGCCAATCGCTTCTGGCAGAAGTGCCACGACTAAAAAGCTGTTCTCCCCCCAAGCGACCGTAGGGAGCGGCTGTTCCCCCGGAGGCGGAGCCGAATGGGGGAAAGGTTCCTGCGCCCGACGAAGGAGGGCGGAGGTAAGGGGGCATGAAACCTCTCCAAGATCAGAGCAGACGCGACCTGAAACAACGCGGGTGGGAACCATCCACCTCCCTCCGACCTGACGGTCAAAGAGACAAATACTCGACGCTCAGATAACACGTTTCAGATCGTCGATCTTGGCCCCGATAGTGGCGAGAACGTCTTCGTTGTCTCGATAGATCTCCCAACTCCAGAAACGGAGGACGGTCCAACCTCTCGCTTGGAGGAACTCATCTCGCATTCGATCGAGCTCACGATCATGCTGGGAGCCGTCAACTTCGATGTTGAGCTTCAGAGAGAGACAGGCGAAATCCATGATCCGTCCGTAGGCAACGTGTTGGCGTCTGAACTGGACGTCGAACTGCCGGCGACGGATGTGCCACCAGAGGCGTGTCTCGGCATGGTTCATCTTTCGTCGATTGATCCGCGCCTGTTTCTTGAGTTCAGGATCGACATTGGCCATGTCCTTTGCGTACGGGAGATGAGACACGAAATCAAGGGAACCATCTGCCCCGGGAGGCCGCAAAGCTGTTCCCCCCAAGCGACCGCAGGGAGCGTTGTTCCCCCGGAGGCGGAGCCGAACGGGGGAAAGGTACCTGCGCCCGACGAAGGAGGGCGGAGGTAAGGGGGCTTGAAACTCCCCAAGATCAGAGCAGACGCGACCCAAGCAACGTTGGTGAGTACGAGCCCCCCTCCCCGGCTCCTCCGTCGCCGGTACTCCCCC
>JBBDHT010000031.1:0-5131 GCA_040880765.1 Acidimicrobiia bacterium
CGCCTGGCCGCCAATCCGGGCAACAACGGCATCATTCAACGGACCTGGCCGTCACCACTCCTCGGGGTCCTTCGGATCCGACTCGGAGCGCGCTACGTAAGCCGCCGCTTCACTTCGGTTGCTCATGTCCATTTTGGTGAGCACCGAAGACACATAGTTCTTGACTGTCTTCTCGGCGAGAAACATCTCCTCTGCGATCTGTTTGTTGGTCAATCCGCGGGCGATGTGGTGGACCAATGTCCGTTCTTGATCGGTCAGCTTCGCCAGGCGAGGATCCTCAGTCTTACCGGTCCGGAGCCGTTCGAAGAGGCGCTCCACCATCGATTCGTCGAGCAGAGACTCACCGGCGGCGACCCGAAGGATATTGTCGACTAGTTCGGTGCCCTTCACCTTTTTCAGCACGTATCCCGATGCCCCAGCCATGATGGACGCCATCAGCGCCTCCTCATCGGCGTATGACGTGAGCATGAGCACCCGAACGTCGGGGAACCGGGCGAGGATCTCGCGACAGGTCTCTATGCCCGACTGCTCAGGCATTCTCACATCCATGACAACTACATCCGGTTCGTCGAGTCCGGTGCGGCGGAAGGCTTCCTCGCCTGATGCTGCCTCCCCGACAACCTCAACCTCGGGATGGGACGACAACAGCGATTTGAGGCCCTGGCGGACCACTTCGTGGTCGTCAACTATCAATACTCGTGTGCTCACCACGCGTGACAGTAATGCCTTTCCCTCCAATGCCGCACACTCTGTGAGCGGACTGCACCTGGTTACGCTGACATCATGGACAGACAGATCCCCGTTGCGAGGTTCGCCAGCCTGACCGAGGCGGTTGCCTCCCTGGTCAGCATGACGGACCTCGAAGCTCTGCTCCGCAGATTGGTGGAGACCGCCTGTGAGACCACCGGTGCCCGTTACGCCGCTCTTGGTGTGGTGGGGGAGCACAAGACCCTGGTGGAGTTCGTCCATGAAGGCATCGACCCGGAGACGGTTGCCAGGATCGGGCACCTACCGAAGGGTCATGGGGTGCTGGGGACTCTGATACGGGACAGGACGCCCCTTCTCCTCGACCGCCTCTCTGAGCATCCCGACTCGGTTGGATTCCCCGAGCATCACCCGGAGATGGAACGGTTTCTTGGTGTCCCGGTGGGTAAGGGAGAGACCGCTGTGGGCAATCTCTACCTGACGGAGAAGGATGGGGGGTTCGACCAGGACGACCAACTGATAGTCGAGGCGCTTGCAGCCATCGCCGCCGTCGCAGTCGAGACGACACGCTTGCGGGCCCGCCTCGAGGAGATGGCGGTTGTCGAAGACCGGCAACGAATCGGACGCGACCTTCACGATTCGATCATCCAGGATCTATTCGGGACCGGCCTGCAACTCCAGGGACTCATCTCCAGTGCTATTGACGAGTCGACCCAGATGGGCCTCCACGAGGCCGTCGGCCGTATCGACGACACAATCGATTCGCTTCGGGAGGTAGTCGCCGATCTCGACAGGCCGCAGGTTTCGGGGACATTCGGAGAGTCATTGCGTTCCCACCTCAACCGGCTGGCGGGACCCTATGACGCTGTGCTCAGCCTAACTGTGGCGCCGGCCCGGCTGGCACTCCCGCCACAAGTGGTCGAAGCGGTGCATCCGATGATCACCGAGGCAGTCTCAAACGCCCTCCGTCACTCGGGGTCAGAGCTGATCGATGTGAGGGTGGAACAGCTCGGCGACCGCCTCGTGGTCTCTGTGGTCGATCAAGGATCCGGGTTCGACCCAGGAGAGGTCGATGCGGGGATGGGATTGAAGAATCTGAGGGACCGGGCCACCGCCCTTGGTGGTCAGGTCAACATCAGGTCGGTTTCCGGGGTCGGGACTGTTGTGGAGATACTCCTTGCCTATTCGGGATAGGAGATTGCGGGGGCGTTCTCCAGGGAGTCACCAACACGTTGCAACCAATCCTCGACCGTGAGACGGGCGACACGTTCGAGCAGCAAATGGTCGAGCAGGTCGCCGACCCATCCGAACGGAGGGTCGTAGGAGGCCCGCACCTTGAGGCCGGAGCTCTTCGGCCCCGTTCGGGAAGCCTCGAGCTCGCCAGTGAGCCGGGGGAAAAGCGCCTGTGCCCCGGTCGCTTGCCAGGTGAACGGCAGGGCGAGACCGGACCGGGTGATCCGGGGGTGGCCGAACTTCAAGGACACCTCTTTGGCCAACGGCGTCTCCGGACCGACGCGGCTCCGCAAACCCTCTCCACGTCGATAGACAACCTCGCCGAACCCCTCGAGGGCAGTGAGTTTGTCCACCAGCTGACGCTCGACGACCTCGATCGGAAGGCCAACCCCGATCTCGTGTTCGACAAACATCAGCTGCCTGCGACCGCCCACAGAAGGTCCTTGATGCTGACCATCCCAACAAGCTGTCCGTTGTCGGTGATCGGAAGGTGTCTGTATCCGGTTGCGTTCATCCAGGCAACCGCATCCGATACTTCGGTGTCGATCTCAATGGTGTCCGGGGCCGAGGTCATGACGTCACCGGCGGTTGCGCCGTCTTCAGCCCTGGCCACTGCGTGCACGATGTCACGGTCGGTGACGATCCCGATGAAATCGTCGTTGTGGTCCAGTATCGCGACGGAGCCTACTCCTTCGGCTTCCATGAGTTTCGCCACGTTGACCAGCTTCGTTTCGGGTGGCGCGGTGACGATGGCACCTGCGACTAGTTCAGACAGATTCATTTTCTACCTCCGTTTGCACGTTGCTTTTTACTGACAGTTATAGGCGGCCGGGCCGGCTCGGAATCGAGATCCAGGTTCCGGACGTCCGGCCGGAGATCTCGGAGATGGTTATCGTCACGAATGTCGCGGGCTCGGCTATCGGGCTTCGCTTTCCCCGGGAGAATGGAGAACCAAGTTCCTCGCGGTACTTGGAAAGGAGTGCCGATACCACCCTCTGGGCAAAAACATTGTCCTCTTGCTCGCGTGCTTCCCCGCTGGCGATCACACATTCCCAGCCTCCGTCGGCGGTTGTCTTCATCACCTCGAAGGAGACTGCGGGGTTCGCTTTGATGGCTTCGACCCTTCGCCCCAAACCGGTCCTGAAGCAGATCTCACCGTCGATGATCACATAGGAGACGGGAGAGACATATGGCACGTCACCGTCGATGACGGCGATGTGACCGACTTTGCTTTCCACAAGCAAGTCGAGAGTCTTCTTTTCGCTCAGATCCTCCATAGCCCAAACGTAACCAAGCTGTGGTCCGGGCAGTAGGGACCTTCGGTCCTGCTCGGCGGGACTTTCCGCACTACAGCATTGAACCGGGATGGTTGATGTTGGGATCGGCCCGGTGGGATCGAACCCCAGACTTCCCCGGCGGCCGTTTTGGCTCGGCCCTGCGGGTCAAAAGAAAGAGGCCCGGCAATTGCCGGGCCGCTTTCGTTGCGATTGTCCTGGTTAGCGGGTGCGCTCGCGTGCGATGTTCACCGTCAGGCTGCGACCGTCATGGTCTTTGCCGTTGAGTGCTTCGATTGCGGCGTTCGCCTCCTCAGCTGAAGCCATCTCGACGAAGCCAAAGCCCCGTGAGCGACCGGTCTCCCGATCGGTGATGACCTGGGCACTCGTTACCTGGCCGTACTGGCCGAACAGAGTTTCGAGATCGGAGTTGCTAACCCCGTATGTGAGATTTCCCACAAAAAGGTTGTTGGACATTGTGTGTTTCGCTCCTTCCAAAAAAGCGTCGGATCTTCGAGGCTGACGCCTGGTCGGATCGATTTCACTATATCGGCTTTTGGTTGGCCGATCACATAACCTTATACGGCATTGTGGGGAATGTTCCATCCAAATCGCATTTTCGGTAACGTGAGCGGATGGGCGAACCCGCTTGTTTCCTCCTCAACACATGTTTGGAATGTGGTCTGATTCTCGAATCGGTGGATCGCGATCGTGCCAAGTGCTCTCGATGTGGCGCCCTTCTCGCGGACGCTGACGAAACGCCCGCTGTCAAAACGGATCCGTGAAAGGTCAAAACGGATCCGTGAAAGACAGCAATGTACGGAGACTCTCCGCGCTGCACAGGATCGTCTTCAAGCTGACCGGAGGAAGGCTCGCCAGCCGGATGGTCGACAATGACATATTGCTGCTCACGACGGTGGGTGAGACGACGGGCCGGGAACACGAGATTCCTCTGTTGTACCTGAGGGACGACGGGGCATTTGTCGTCATCGCATCCTACGGGGGCCGGGCCGATCATCCGCAGTGGTACAAGAACCTCCTGGCGAGGCCGGAGGCGAGAGTGCAGATCGGCACCGAGACCGTTGCGGTCCGGTCGAGGACCGCGACGTCGGAGGAGAGGTCACGGCTCTGGCCCAGGGTCGTGGGAGCGTACGAGGGCTATGAGGTGTATCAGTCGCGGACCGAGCGGGAGATTCCAATAGTGATCCTCGAGCCCACATGAGGCCACGACGGTCGTTCATCGTGCCGAAGAGGCCGGAAGAAAGGCGCAGAGCCCGCCGTCAGCCAGGAGTTACCGTTCTCGGATCCCGCCGAGCAGGTTCATCACGGAGTCCATGCTGATCCCTCCCTCGGGGAGCTTTCCTGCAGGTGTAAGCCTATCGATGACCTTCGGCAGGGCCACGGAGACCCTGGCAGCCGCCTCCTTGTGGTCGATCCCCAGCTTTTGGGCCACTCCAGAGATGACGTCGCTGCCGAGGGCATCTTCGATTTTCTTGGCTCCGACCTGAGCGTTTTCCCCGGTCCCGACCCAGCTCGAAAGCTGCTGGGAGAGTCCGCTGCTTTCGAGCTTCGCCATCAGACCGTCGATGCCCCCGAATTGCTCGAGAAGGGCTTGGACTACCTGGGCGACGCCGACCTTCTTACCCCCTCCCAAGAGCCCGGTCAGTCTGTTGAGGATTCCCACTTTTCAGTTCCTTTCGTGTTGTGCGTTGAACCATATACCTCCCGACATGGAGTGAAGGCCGGCGGCTTGCCACTTTGTGCCCCGCCGTACCTTGTAGAGTTTCCGACCATGAAACGAGTACTCGGCATCCTGATAACCGCGCTTGCGATATGGGTTGCGGTGGCGATCGTTCCCGGCCTGAATTTCGCCGGCGAATGGTGGGCTTTTCTCCTCGTCGCCGTGGTTCTTTCGGTGA
>JBBDHT010000032.1:0-1017 GCA_040880765.1 Acidimicrobiia bacterium
GTCGTCTCAGCCGCAGCCAGCCGGCGACCTCGTGGTCGCTCTACCTGGCACGGGTAAGCGTCTCATCGAGTGGTGTAGTAGGTCGTGGCCTGATGGGGTCATCAATCCTGAGCGAGTTCATCTGCAGTGGACTCGAAAGGAGACACATGATGGCCCAAAGACAGATGCCCGATTGGTCGAACTCGTTGTGGAGATTGGCGGCGACGATATTCGGTTCCTGTTTCGTGACCTGGTGGAGAAAGCCCTTCAGGAGTTGATCGACGCCGAGGCGATCAGCGCCGGACGGCATGAACGGACCGAGACGAGGACGAACCAAACCAATGGCACCCGCCCTCGGGTGTTGGCGACGCTGGCGGGGGACGTTGAGCTGCGGATTTGAAGCTGCGAGAGGGGGCTTCTTTCCGTCACTGCTAGAACCACGCCAACGGGCGGACCGGCCATTATGGGCGCGTCTTGTGATCATCGAGCCCGTCCCGAATGTCTTGACAGAGTTCTCTGGACGCCGATCGGATCGTCCGTGAGAACATGGGAGTGGGCGTCGAATTCCATGGCGAACCGGCGCACGAACTACTGGCCAGCCAAACCGAGCTGATCGCGTCGGCCAGCCACGAACCGCGCACTCCACTCACCTCACTGGTTGGATTTGCCGAAGTCCTCCGGGACACCGACAGCCAGATGTCTGACGGCGAACGAGCCGATGTCCTCAAGGTCATCGCCGACCAGGGAAACGTCCTGGCCAACCTCATCGACGATCTACTCGTGGCTGCACACAGCGAGATAGGGGAGCTAACCGTAAGCAGTGTTCGGGTCGATCTGCGAGCTCAGGTTGCACACGTTGTTGAATCCATGACCCGAACGACCGTCAAGCAGATAACCGTCCAAGGGTCAGCACACGCCATGGGTGACCCACAACGAGTCCGTCAGATTCTCCAGCAATCTCATCCCCAACGCAGTCCAATACGGAGAACCCAACATCACCATCACAGCCAGCCCCCACGAACGATCGGAGCAGCATTT
>JBBDHT010000033.1:0-1015 GCA_040880765.1 Acidimicrobiia bacterium
GCTGGTTTGTACGTTGTGAACATGGATTGGGAGAGGTTCAGTAACGATCAGGTCGAAGAGATCCTGGCGGCGGCGGAACGTAAATTCGCTGAAGGTCGGGCACTGCAGATCTCCGCTTTGGAAGAGTTGGACCGGCGTCAGGTGTTCACCGCTGATGGTTGCCGCAACCTCTCCGAATGGACCTCCTCACGTTTAGACCTCGGTTTGGAAACCGCCCGAACCCTGGTGCAGACCATGCGTCGGACTGCTGACAAACCATGGATCCGCCAGGCGTTGGCTGGTGGTGCAATCAGTTTCGACCGTGCCGAAGCCCTCTCCCGGATCGAGGAGAACGTCGGAACTTTGGATCACCTCGACATCTCCGGAGTACGCCGGGAAGCAGCCGACCGGGTCGAACTCACCGTCGAAGACGAAGCGAAGTCGGCTGAAGACCGCTACCTGATCATGCAACCGTCCCTGGACGAATCATGGTGGACACTACGGGGCGGACTCGACGGGATCACCGGAGCAGTCATCGACCAGGCGTTGACCAAGCGTGCAGATGAGTTGCCTGACCTTCCCGACGGGACCCGCGGCTCTGCGGCGTGGCGGCGGGCAACGGCTCTCTACGAACTCGCCTCCGGCGGTTCCTCACCACAAGCGCAAGTCACCGTCTTTGTAGACGCCGGGAAGGCCACACCAACAGACGGTAAGGCCGGCGTCCGCCTCCTCGCCGGACCGCGAGTCGGAGCCCAAGCCCTAGAAGCCATCCTCTGTGACTGTGTCACCGAGGTAACGGTCAACGCCGCGGACGGCACCCCCATGGTCTACGGGAGAGCCAGAAGAATCGTCCCCCCGTCGCTACGCCGGGCGGAACTCGCCAAAACCGGAGGGCACTGTTCGATCGACGGATGCAACTCCACCTACCGGGTCGAAATCCACCACAAAACGCCATGGTCGCAAGGAGGAAAAACCGACCCCAAAGAGCTGGTCGCACTCTGTTGGTTCCACCACCAAATCGTCATCCACGAACGAG
>JBBDHT010000034.1:0-4838 GCA_040880765.1 Acidimicrobiia bacterium
GTGGAGCTGGGGGGACTTGAACCCCCGACCCCCTCGTTGCGAACGAGGTGCTCTGCCAGGCTGAGCTACAGCCCCATCATTGGGAAAGGCGATTGTAGAGGAGGAAGGTGGGATACCCCACCCGGAGATCAGTTGGCGATGACCTTGATCTGGGGCTCTTCGAAATCGCGCCGCTGGTCAGACACATGGCTCACCTTGAGCCGGTACTCGCGACGCTGCTTCACCTGAGCGAGTGCAGCGATGTAAAGGAAGAGCAGCCCGTCGACTACGAGGTGGAACATCAGCCAGCCCAACGACGATTGGAGCAGGGCCATCGCACCTGTCGCCAGCGCCGCCAACACCAACGCACCAAGCACGGCCCTTCGTCTCGCTCTCACCGTATCGCGGGTTTCAGGGACGATCGAGCTCCGGGGCCGCTTCTGCACGTCCGCCATGAGATGGGTGAAGCGGTCGAACTCCTCTGCGGAGTGCAACGCCGCCTCGCGGCGGTCGCCGAACACCGAAGGAAGTAGGTAGATACTCCAGACTGCGGCTATCACCAGCAAGCCAACTATGAGTGGCGTTTCCATTGCTCCTATTTACTCCGTCCGCTGCGAAGAGTAGCGAGGAAACCCGCTACCTCCAACGATTCAAGACCGCTCCCAGGTACCGGAGCGGCCGCCCGACTTCTCGAGAAGCCGGATATCTGTAATTTCCACATGTCTGTCGATCCCTTTGACCATGTCGTAAATGGTCAAAGCAGCAACTGACACCGCTGTGAGTGCTTCCATTTCCACACCGGTGCGGCTGTCAGTGCTTACTTTAGCGAGCACCCTGATCCCATGCCCAGTCGGCTCCAGTGACACCTCGACTCCGGAAAGCTGCAACGGATGACAGAGTGGTATCAGCTCATGTGTCTTCTTGGCTGCCATGATCCCCGCGACCCGCGACACCGCAGCGGCGTCGCCCTTGGGCAGGTCTCCATCGAAGAACCGCGCAACGAGGGCTTCAGGCATCAAGACCAAACCCTCAGCGACTGCCTCACGGTGGGTTACGTCCTTGCCACCAACATCGACCATATGCACCTCGCCTTCCTCGTTGAGGTGCGTCAGCTTCTCTTCACTCACGGCGCCAACTCCTGGTCTCCGGATTCCGGAACATCTCGACGTCCATCCCCTGGCCTGCCTTCACTCCTGACTCCCCAACCGGGATCCGGGCCAGACCGTCGGCGGCGGCGAGAGCGGCCAACATATGAGAGCCCTGACCCCCTGACGGCACTGCCACCAGCCGTCCTCTGCCGTCGATCTGCAGCGTGACCCGAACGAATTCAAGCCGCTCCGGGGTGCTGTCGATTTTGGCACCAGCGGTGGCGCGGATCAGGGGCCGGAAGTGAAGCGAGGCGCCCTGCATCTCCAGCAAGGCCGGGCGGACCAGCTGCTCGAACGCGACGAAGGCCGACACCGGGTTACCGGGGAGCCCGAAAAAGGGGACACCGCCGATCTGACCGAAGGCAAAAGGCTTCGCCGGCTTGATCGCCACCCGCCAGAAATCGATATTCCCCATGTCTCCGAGAATCTTGCGCACGTGGTCGTGATCGCCCATCGAGACACCACCGGTGGCGACTATCGCATCCGCACCCGCCGCAGCCCGACCGAAGGCGGCCCGGAGCGCAACCGGGTCGTCCCTAACGGTCCCTTCGTCCAGAACGGTGGCAACATCGGATAGCAAAGACTTGAGCATCACCCGGTTCGAATCCCGGATCTGGCCCGGTACCAGGGTCGCCGCCGACGGCGAGGCCAGTTCGTCTCCCGTCGAGAAGAGAGCAATCCTGGGGCGGCGTGCCACCGAAGGCCGGGCGGCACCAACGGTCGCGAGCACCGCGAGATGTGTGCTGTGGAGTCGAATCCCGCTCTTGAACACCGTGCTCCCCTTCGGAATGTCGTCGCCCGCCGGCCTCACCGAGGTCCCGGGCAGGACCGCAACCTGGATCTTGACGACGTCGTCTACCCGTTCTGTGTCCTCGACCCGGACGACGGTATCGGCCCCGGCCGGTATCGGAGCGCCGGTCATTATCTTCATCGCACAACCCGGCTGAAGCATCTCATCGGAAGGACTACCCGCCGCGATCTCCCCGACAACCCGCAGCATCGCACCTTCTTGAGCGACATCTTCGGACTGCACGACGTACCCGTCCATGGCGGAGTTGGGGAAAGGTGGTATCGCCTCCCGGGCTTCGACATCAGACGCCAGCACCCGGCCTGCGGCATCGGCGAGTTCAACGGTCTCAGCACCCGATCGTCGCATCGATCCGAGTACCTCGGCCTGCGCTAGCTCCAGTGGTTTCACCGGCCGGCCAGATCGTCCAGAAAGTCCTGAAAGTCCGACCCAAACTGGTGGAGCCCGAGCTCGACATTCGCTTTGAGAAGCCCAGCGGGGGTCCCGACGTCGAGGAGGTCGGTCTCGGAGACATACCCTCTGAGCCTCCCCCTGGTGCCCAGCTCATGAATGCCATCGGTCAACTGGATCTCATCTAAGGCGCCAGGTTCGGTCTCCTCGAGAATCTGGAAGATCTCAGGGGTGAAGATGTATCGCCCCACCAGGCCCAGGTTCGACGGCGCTCTGTCCTTACCTGGCTTTTCGACGGCACCCGCCAGGTCGAGATATCCGTTTTCGACCTCCGAAGCCGGGATGACGAAACCGTATTTGTCGAGATAGTCCTCGCCGTATTCGCGCAGGCACATCACCGACACCTCTCCTCCTCTCGAACCCTCCTCCATGGCCGGGAGGACATCCTGGCCAGGGCGGACGATGTTGTCGGAGAGGATGCAGAAGAACGGACGGTTCCCGACCATCTCCCGCGCCTCCCACACCGCGTGGCCCAAACCGAGGGGCTCCTCCTGAACTGCCGGGCGGATCCGGATGTCCTCGAGGCCGGGAATGGGCCCCCCGAGGCTGAAATGCTGGGAGATGAGGTGCCCGGTGTCGAGATCCACTACGACGATTGCTTCTTTTGCGCCGGCGCGAGCGGCTTCTTCGACTCCGTATTGAATTGCAGGCCGATCAATGACGCCGAGAAGCGCTTTGGGCACAACCCGTGTCGCCGGCCGCATCCTGGTTCCCCGACCTGCCGCGGGAATCACTGCCACTTCAATACTCATGCTGGGACTTTCTGTTCGCTTCCACTGATCATCCGCCCGATGTTGCCACGATGCCTCCACACAACGAGCAGAATCATCATGCCCAGCCAGACAAGGCCCAAACCCTCGACCCCACGCCACATTGCCAGAGGAAGGGTGATCAGAGCCAGGACCAGCGAGCCGATCGAGGCAACCTTGGTGAGCTTGACGATTGCCGCCCAGAGCAGCGTGCCGAAGATGGCAACCAAGGGGAGGACGAAGAGCAGCACCCCTCCGGCAGTGGCCACTCCCTTACCGCCCTTGAACCTGTGGAAGATCGGGTAGCAGTGGCCGACAACTGCAGCAAGGCCCCCGAGAACCGCCCAATGCACCATGGGGTCCGCGATTCCGGAGGCGATCATGCCCATCGCCGCCCCGAGGGTCCCTTTGAGCATGTCGCCGACGAAGACCATGGCAGCCGGCAGTTTTCCCAGCGTCCGCAGCACATTCGACGCTCCGGGGTTGCCACTCCCCTCCTGGTGGATATCGATGCCGTGCATCCGTCCGACCACCACGGCGAAATCGACGCTACCCACGATGTACGCGGCGGCAATGGCGATTGCGAGAGACATCGGAAGCCATCATACGTGGCCGCCAACTCGTACTTGCCTCCCCGATGCCGGTACAATTGAGGTTGCGGTCACCCAATCCAGGTCAATACACCCATGCCCACCTACGAATATGCCTGCAAGTCCTGTGGAGAAAACATCGAGGTCTTCCAGTCCTTCAACGCCCGGCCGCTGAAGAAGCACGCGGCGTGCGGAGGGGAGCTGAAGAAGGTCTTTCACTCCCGCGGCGTGGTGTTCAAAGGATCTGGTTTCTATAAGACCGACTCCCGGGTTGCGGCCTCAAACGACAAGAGCGGCGGCAACAAGTCTTCATCATCGGAGAATGGTAAGTCCGACGCCAAGAAGACGGCCACATCGTCGTCCAAGGAATCCTCAGGCGGTTCGTCGAGGGAGTCCTCGGGCAGTTCGTCCAAGGAATCCTCAGGCGGTTCGTCGAGGGAGTCCTCGGGCAGTTCGTCCAAGGAATCCTCAGGCGGTTCGTCGAGGGAGTCCTCCAGCAGATCGTCTCGGGACTGACAGACTCTCAGTGCCCTGTCCGGCAGATCGTGCTCGAGCGAATCCACCGGACACACCACTAGAACCCCGCCGCCATATCGCATAACTTGGGGGTGTGATCTGGCTACAGGGCCCGCAATGGATCCGGTGGACCATCGCCGTGATCATCGCCGTGGTCGCAGTTTGGGCCGAATTTCGGGGCGATGGAACGGTGGAGCACCCTTTCGCCATTGAGACCATCGTTGCGGGTGAGGAAATCACCGCCAAGGTGGTGGAGATGCGCCGGGTGCCCACTGGCCTCCTCCCCCCGGTCGACACCTTCGGATACGCCACAAGGGCATTCCACCCGGACGAGCCGATCACCCCTGGAGGGGTGAGCAGCGACGAGGTGGTGCCTGACCCAGGATGGTGGTCACTGGAGATAGCGGTGCCCCGGACCGCCAAACCGGGAGAGTCGGTGCAGCTGGTGCTCATCGACAGTGGGGTTGTCGTCGCCGGCAGGATCCGTGCGGTCGCCGAAGACGACCCTCTCGGAAACGGCCTCGGCGCGGTGGCAGTTCCCCCCGAACACGCCGTGGCGGTCGCCGCAGCCGCGGCCGGCGGCCGCATCGTGGTCCTC
>JBBDHT010000035.1:0-14093 GCA_040880765.1 Acidimicrobiia bacterium
ACCTGAGGGTCGGGTCAACCCGCCTCTACCTCGGGTCCAAAGTAGAGCGATTGCTCGTTGAAGCGCCATGCTCGACCATCGTCTTCAATACATAGCCCACATCAGGTCGCAGGAGACTCCACCGGCTGAGGTGAAGGTGCTTCCGGCTCGGCGGGTGCGGGCACCGGCACCTCGGGCTCCACTTCTATAACTCGTCGGGGCTTTCCAATATCCATTGCGTCTTCTTCCTTTCCTGAATCTTCATGTACTGCGCCATTGCCTTGACGACCAGTTCCTCCTCCGGTGCCGCCGCCATTCCGGAGCCCTGGTTCCAATCATCTGATAGTCCGACACCCTGGAAGAGAAGTTCGATCTCGTCGGGGTCGTCGGTCGTTTGCACTCTGCCCCCTCTGACAAAAGCGAGGGCAAGGACTGTCACCTGCTTCGCCCGCCAGCCGTGCTCGTGCTCCACCACCTTCCCGGCCATCGCGACCAGCCCGACAGCCATCCCTGCAGTTTCCACGTTCGAGTGTGCCTCAATGATCCGGTCAACGTCTTTGGCGGCGTAAATGCCACATGGAGGGTTGGCGCACTCTCCGTCGGTGTGCGGTACGTCCTCTTGGTTCCTGGTGGTTCCGCATTCTGCCGCCAGCGACCGATGCTCCCAACGCACCCTGTAGCCGTAGAAACCCCCCTCTCTAAGGTTCCACACCCTGAACCCCATCACCGGCACGGGAGACCAGGCGGGCCCGTGGTCGACCTCTATTTTCGAGATCATGTCGCTGAGGAAGAAGCGGAGTGTCTTGTCGATTCCGGCCACCTCCACGTCGAGCACATCCACTTCTTCCTGAATCGTCTGCAGGCGCACCCTCAGGTCCCTCAACCGGGCGCGCTTGCGGCGCGAGGTCAGGAGCAACCGGCCCAGTTCGGGCGGAGAGTCGGCGATCCCATACTTCAGCCGGAGCCGCTCCCACTCACGGTTCAGCTGGTGAAGGCTCGTGTCGGACATTGTCCACACAACCTACCGCCTCACCGAACACATGTTCGATGAATCTGCTGTCTGCTTTTCGCGATCCGCAGAGCGGCCTGATCTCCGTCAGCGCCTTCGGGCGGGTCATCGTTACAAACCGGGCTAAATGCTCAGGTAAGAACCTGACTGCAAATACGCTGGATTCGATGCTCGACGACATGGACAGGACTCTTCTCAATTTCGAGAGGGGATGGGCCAACCAATCAGGCCCGAAGGACCGGATGATCGAATTCGTTCTCGGGCTCACTGCCGAGGCGTACTACGCACGCCTCCGGGAGTTGATTTTTGATATTCGGGCCCGGACCTACGATCCGCTGACTGTGCTGAGGCTCGAGCGACTCATCGAGACCCCGGGTCAGGTCGAGGCGGTCGGTTGATGGCGAACAAGGGGCGCCATGCGGGGGAGGACGGCAACTTCTACCGAGATCTGGCGATCATGGTTCTGGCGATCATCGGGGTTGGAGCTCTCGTCTTCTTCCTGCTGTTTGTGTTCGCCGGTGACACGGTTTCGGAGACGACCACCACCAGTTCGACAACGTCGACCACCACTTCGACCACGGCGCCGCAAACTTCCACGACGGAGCCAACCGTCGAGACCAGCACCACAACAACGTCGACCACGATTCCAGTCCGGCCCAACGAAGATGTGCGGGTTGTCGTGCTGAACTCGGTAGCCATCGGCGGAGCTGCCGGCAGGTTCACACAGGAGCTCGCCGACCTTGGCTACCAGACCCTCCAGGCTGATGACTACCGCCCGGAGCAGGACCCGAGCCGGATTTGGTTCCGGGAAGGCTTCTCTGCCGAAGCCAGCCAGCTCGCCGAGTACATGCTGGAAGACAGCGGGACCGAGGTTCTGGTCGAGCCGTTGCCCGATGAGACTCTGAAGACGGGTGCCGATCTGGTGGTCGTGCTGGGTACCGGATACCAGGAATGACCCATGCCGCTCCCCGGAAACGGGGCGGTAGGACCTGGATTCTGCCCGCGCTCGCGGCTCTGGTGGTTGCGGGTTTGGTAGCTGCAGGCGTGCTCAGCCGATCGATTGCAGTCGACTTCGCTTCCTGGTGGCCCCTTTGGATTGCATTGTTGGCCGCCGGGCTTGGCGCCCGTGGCAGGAAATTGGGTCGCCTGCGGGTAGGCGGACTCGTGTCGGTCCTGTCGGTGGGTATTGCCGTTGTCTTTGTCATCGCCCATTTGCAGGGATGGTCGATGATGCCTTCGTCGGCCGGGGTGTTGACGGGGAGCGCCGACACCGGTTTCGACTCTGCCGGCCTCTCGGCGCGGGTCCCGGATGGAGACCTCATCGTGGCACCCGGCGCAGCCAACGCCCTCTATACCGTCGAACCGTTGCGCCACGGTGGAGATGTTGCGCTTCCCTTCGCCGTCGAGCGCTCCCAGGACGGAGACGTATCCGTTGTCCTTACGCCTTCGGAGAACCCGGGGCTGTTCTTGTGGGCGGGGTGGAAAGTTCACCTCTCCGCCGTGCCGGCCTGGACTCTCACTCTCGAAGGGCGCGTCGACGCCGACCTGGCCGAGGTGGTCGTGGCGAATCTGCAGGTCTCGGGCAACGGGACGGTGCGCCTCGGCCCTGCAAACCGGAGCACTCCGGTCTCCGTCTCCGGCGACTTTCTCATCTACCTTCCCGAAGGTGTTCCGGTGCGAGTCGTTGGCCCCGCCGAGATCCCCAACGATTGGACGCGTACCGATGTCGGCGCGTCATCCCCAACCAGTGGTCAGGGATGGGTCATCTCGGTTGTCGATGGCTCTGTCGTCGAGATTCGGGTTCGGTGACCTCGGAGCCTGTTGAACCATGCACGCGTTGGTACACTCGCCGCGTGCCTTCTGATCGCCTCAGACGTAGCGCCCTGATCGTCTGGACGGCGGTCGGTGGAATAGCGCTATTCGCCGTGTTTCTGGTTATCGCCGAGTCGATTCGGATCATCTGGCTGCCGTTGGCCTTCGCTGCAGGACTGGTGTTCCTCCTCGAGCCCACAGTCCGTGCGTTCGACCGGGTCGGCTTCCGGCGGGTGTTTAGTGCGATTTTTGCTCTCCTCGCCCTTATCGGCCTGATCGTCGCGGTCGTCGTCCTCGTGCTGCCCACCATCCGGGAGCAGGCCGCGGCTTTCATCGGAGACTTGCCGCAACTCTGGGGTGGCCTCGTCGATGGCCTCCGCGACCTCGCGGGCCGGCTCGGCTATGACGGCGATGAGTTGTTGAGTCAGGGGACCATCGACGAGTGGCTCAACGACCCGACGAATCAGGAGACACTTCAGGAACTGCTCTTCGGCTTCGGTGCCGGCGCAGGCACCGTGATCAGAGGTGTCACCGAGGCGGTCCTGGTCCTCGTTCTCGCTCCGGTGCTCGCCCTCTACATCCTCGTCGATCTCGACAAGTACCGTGCTCAGGCACTCGAGCTGACTCCTCCCGAGCACAAAGCGGAGGTCGCCTTCGTCGGAGGTGAGGTCGGAACAGCCCTGGGATCGTTCGTCCGGGGCCAGTTGCTTGTCGCCCTCATCGTCGGCGTCGCTTCCAGCCTGGGGATGTGGGCGATCGACCTGCCCTTCTGGCTGCTCATCGGGATGCTTGCCGGCGTGCTCAACCTGATTCCTTTCCTCGGCCCGTTTGTTGGGGGAGCTCTGGCCGCCGGGGTCGCACTGCTCGCCGGCGACCTGCCGCAGGCGATCTGGGCGGTCGTCATCTTCACGGCTATCCAGCAGGTTGACAATCATGTGATCACACCCCTGGTACAGAGGACGAGGGTCAAGCTGTCACCCCTCGTTATCGTTCTGGCACTGATCATCGGAGGTTCGGTGGCAGGGCTGCTCGGCGTGCTGATTGCCGTGCCCGTCACGGCAGGAATACGCATCATCGCCGGCCATCTCTGGCGAACCAGGGTGCTTGGCCAGTCATGGGAGGAGGCAAGCGAGGCGATGATCGAAGTGACGCAACCGCCGGAGAGAATCACCAACCTTCGCAAGCGCAACGTGGACCAGACGCGGCTGTTTGACACCGCGGAGATGCAGCCCTGGTCAGAAGGCGACGTACCGCCAAGCGAGTGAAACTTCCGGACGAAGTTCGGTCGGTCACGCGCGTCGTTCCCCCAGAGGCGAAGCCGAATGGGGGAAAGGTTCCTGCGCCCGCCGTCAGTCGGGTGGAGGTATGGGGGACTGAGACTCTCAAGTTGAGAGCGGACGCGTCAGCGGTGTACGAGAGCACCGTTGGTGGGAACGCCCCACCCTTGCGGAACTCAGATATCGCCCAGGTATGCCTCTCGCATTTGGGGGTTGGCCATCAGGGCCTCTGCGGTGTCGGCCAGGACGATCCGGCCGGTCTGGAGCACATAGCCGCGGTCGGCAATCGAAAGTGCCATGTTGGCGTTCTGTTCGACCATGAAGACGGTAGTGCCGGCCTTGTTGATCAGATCTATGATCTCGAAGTTCTGGGCAACCAGCTTCGGTGCCAGCCCCATCGACGGTTCGTCCATGAGGAGGACTTTCGGCCGTGCCATCAGGGCCCGACCCATGGCCACCATCTGCTGCTCGCCACCCGACAGGGTCCCTGCCTTCTGGCTGAGCCGTTCTTTGACCCTGGGGAACAATTCGAAGACCCGCTCGTAGTCGGGGTCGAGGTCTTCTCCATGACGTAGATACGCTCCGATTTCGAGGTTCTCCCGAACTGTCATCCGCTTGAAGAGGCGGCGGTTCTCGGGGACCATCGTGACCCCGTGGGCGACCCGATCTGCGGTGCTCCATTGGTTCACGTTCTCGCCGTCGAGTTCCACGACACCCGACGTGGGGAGCACATAACCGAGGATGGTCTTGAGGGTTGTGGTCTTGCCTGATGCGTTGCCACCGAGGAGGCACACCATCTCACCCTGAAAAATCTCGATGTTGGCGTCCTGAAGGATGTGGACGACCCCGTAGTGGGTGTTGACGTCCTTGAAGGCCAGGACCGGTGTCCGCTCACTCATCGTCGGATCCTTGAGGCCTGCCGAGGTAAGCCTCGATCACATCGTCGTTCGTCGAGACCTCTTCGTAGCTTCCTTCGGCAATCTTCACGCCGTGATCGAGGACCACGACGCGATCGGAGACATCCCGCACCACTTTCATGTCATGTTCGATGATCACCACTGTAAGTCCGCGTTCGCTGCGGAGCTTTCCAATGAGCTGGGTGAGTTCGATCGTCTCACGCGGGTTCATCCCGGCCGTCGGCTCGTCGAGAAGCAACAGCTTGGGCTGGGTGGCCATCGCCCTGGCGATCTCGAGGCGGCGGCGGTTTGCATAAGAAAGGGCGAATGCCGGTTGGTCGTGGCGGTATCCGGTGAGGCGGGTGCCAAAGAAGGAAAGGATCTCTTTGGCAGTGTCCTCGATCAGTTGCTCTTCTGCCCTTTGCGCCCTGGTCTGGAAGATCGTGCCCCACATTCCTTGTTTGGTGCGGCAGTGCATGCCCACCATCACATTTTCGAGGACGGTCAGGTTGGGAAACAGCCGTACATTCTGGAAGGTGCGGGCTATGCCTCTCTCGGTGATCTCGTTGGGCAGGTGCCCTGCGACATGGTCGCCATCGAAGACGATCGTGCCGTTGTCGGGGGAGAACATCCCGGAGATCACGTTGAAGAACGAGGTTTTGCCGGCTCCGTTGGGGCCGATGACCGAGACGATCTCGCCTTCTTCGATGTTGAAGTCGACTCCGTCGAGGGCCTTGACGCCCCCGAACTGCTTCTCCAGGCCGCGTATGTCGAGGAGCGCCATCAGGTGACCGCCTCCTCTGCGTCTTCGTCGACGAAGTCACCTTTGCGGTCGAGCCACGCGTCCTGCTCGGCCTCGGCCCCGTGCAGTTCACGGGAGCGCCGAACGGAGGGGAGGAGGCCCTCAGGGCGCTTGAGCATCATGTAGACCAGGATTGCGCCGTATATGAGCAACTTGAATTCGGAGAATTCGGTGAGGAGGCCCTGGGACTTGGGGCCACCGAGCACGCCGATCAGCATGAGGGCGCCGAGTGCCACGCCACGGATGCTCCCCATGCCACCGACGATCACAACCACCAGGATGATGATCGACACCAGTACGTCGAAGGAGTTGGTGAAGACGGTGCCGACCTTGGCCGAGAAAAGGGCGCCGGCGAATGAAGCGATGATGGCTCCGGTGACGAAGGCGAGAAGCTTCGCTGAAACGGTGCTGATTCCGATCGCCTCTGCTACGTCTTCGTCCTCTCGCATGGCGGCCCAGGCCCTTCCCACTCGCGAGTTCTGAGCGCGGTGGGAGACGTATGCCGCTATTGCGACGAAGATCATCGTCATGTAGATGAACAACTCCGGCGACGTGCCGCTGATCGTCACCGGGCCGCTGGTGATTCCGGGAATGCGGGTGATCCCCTGGGCGCCACCGAAGTAAGGGGTGAGCCAGTCGGAGAGGAGGAGAAGGCGGACTATTTCGCCGAAACCGAGGGTGACGATGGCCAGGTAGTCGCCTCGCATCCTGAGGACGGGCGTACCGACGAGGACGCCGGCGATTGCGGCAAAGACCATCACTATCGGGAGGGCGACCCACCAATTGAGCGCCGGGGTCAATGTCGGGCTCAGTGGTGAGGTGAGCACCGCCATCCCGTAGGCACCGACAGCGAAGAATGCGACATACCCGAGGTCGAGCAACCCGGCCAGGCCGACCACGATGTTGAGCCCGAGACCCATCAGGATGAATAGCGCGACGTTGATCAAGAGTTCGTTGACGATCCCTCCGACGATCATCGGGAGGACTATGAGCAGGAGGATGCCGACTCCGATGAGGGAGTAGCGAAGTCTCGAACCTGCCTCGGACGCCTTTGCCGCATCGGAGTACTCAGCCCGCTTGCCCTGATATCTGACACCGAGCCACCAGGCGAGGCCACCGATTATCAGCGCTGACCAGAACTGCAGCCCTCCGCCCTGGACGTAGATGAACCGCACGATGGGTCTGAAATCGATGACGTCGGTGACTACCAGTTCGAAGAGAGCGAACAACATCACCCAGCCGAGCGCTCTGAAGATTCCGTTGCGGGCGACGTCGCCCACTCCGTACAGGGCTCCGCCGAGTGCTCCCACCAGCGCCGAAATCGCGACGAGGAGTAGAGAACCGACCCCGAGACCCTGGTGGAAGGTCATCACGTCGTACATCGCGGTGCTGATATTGGGGAAGAACCCCGACAGGTCGAAGGGGCTTGTGACGAGCAGGAATGCGACCGTGACCGCACCGGCAATGAGTCCCGCCATCGCCCCTTTACTCGCGCCCTCCGCGATATTGCGCTCGGGCTCTTCGAGGATATTGACCTCACCACGCGCCGCCAAGTACCCGAAGAGGGCTGGCGATAGGAGGAGCGCGATGTAGCCCAGGCTGAGAACGGGGTTGATCATCATCCGGTCGTCGAAGCTCCGAATCATCCCGATCGCTGCCATGAACGACATGATGAGGCCTGCTACCAATCCCCACTTGCGCGAGTGTGGATCGAGTCTCATACCCGATCCTCAGATCCGAGCCGCTCTCCGAGAAGGCCGGTGGGACGGAAGATGAGCACCAGCACCAACGCTGCAAACGCAACAGCATCCTTCAACTGACTCACCCCGGGAATCCCGAGCCCGTCGAGGACGAGTAGTGGCCCAACTCCTTCGAAGAGACCGAGCATGATCCCTCCGAGCATCGCTCCGGGCAGGTTTCCGATGCCGCCGAGGACGGCCGCGGTGAACGCTTTGATGCCGGGAAGGAAGCCGGTGAGAAAGTCGACACCACGGAACAGCAACGCCCACATCAGCCCGGCGACTCCGGCCATGGCGCCACCAACCGCGAAGGTGGTGACGATTGTCTTGTCCACGTCGATTCCCATGAGGCCCGCGATTTCCTTGTCTTCGGCGACTGCCCGCATCGCGCTTCCGGTCTTGGTCTTCGTCACGAAGTACCAGAGGCCGATCATCGAAACTATCGCAACGCCGATGACGAGGGCCCGGGTGCCTGAAATCGGGAAGGTAGTCCCGAAGACGGTGAGGTCTGCGGCCAATCGGGGCGGTGCCGGGGGATAGTTGCGTAGGGCGACGCCGAACAGGCCGGCAAACGAGTACTGGACGAAAAAGGAGACACCAATCGAGGTAATCAGCGGTATCAGTCGGGGTGCTCCGCGTAACGGCCGGTAGGCGACCCTTTCGATGACGATAGCAACCAGCGTCGAAGTGATCATCGCCACCAGCAGCACAACAAAAATCGAGATTAAGGGGTTCGACTCCCAAAAGCCGTTGTTGAAGAGGAGCGTTGCCGAGATCAGGCCGACCATGGTGCCCGACATGAATACCTCGCCGTGGGCGAAGTTGATGAAGCCGAGAACGCCGTAGACCATTGAGTATCCGAGGGCGATCAGCCCGTACATCGACCCCGTGGAGATCGAGGAGATGATCAGGTCACGCCATGCAACCGCCGATGGTCCTTCGCCGGCTGCGAACTTCTGGAAGGAGCCGACGATTCCAACCGTGATCGCGATGATGGCGACGACTCGGACGAACCAAAGGAAACTGTCGACCCAGTTGAACTTGAATCGGCGAGTTTTGGCTACTTCTGGAGCGACTTCGGTTGACACGTGCGCCGGAACAATAAGCGAAAGCCCCGGTTCTGGCTACCCAGAACCGGGGCTTTCTTTAGATACCTACTTGCGAAAGGGTTAGCTCTCGGGGTAGGTGTAGAGGATGTTGGACTTGCTGGCCTGATGGTCGGCAAGGTTGATGTGCTGGAAGATGGAGATGACGGACGAGCCGCAGTCACCAAATTCATCACAGCTGATCTCACCGATCAGCCCGTTGTAACCCGAGATCGCTGTGAGCGCCTCGCGGACTGCCAGCCGGTCGATGTGAAGAACATCACCGTCGACAACGCCGACTTCTTCGATCGCATCGAGCAACATTGTCGTTGCGTCGTAGGCATGACCCCAGAAGTCTGCTGAAGGTGCTTCACCGAACTCAGACTCGTAGTCGGCAAGGAACTGCTCACCACTCAAGTCGGTCGACTCGTTGGTGTTGGTTGCGAACCGGGTGTCGGGACCGGAGAAGTACATGTTTTCCGACTCGGGAAGGTTCATGAAGTTCTCGACGCTGATTCCGTCAGCACCCATCCATGCTACGTCTCCGAGGCCTTCGACGTCACCAGCCTGTTGCACGATGAACGTGGCTTCTGCCGGGAAAATCGGCATGAAGATCAGCTCGGGTGCCGTAGCGGCCACTTCGGTGAGGACGGGGACCATGTCGGTCTGTCCCACCGTGACTGCTGTATGGATGACTATCTCGCCACCAAGCTCTGTGAAGGCGTTCTCGAACGCCGTCGTCAGACCGTTGGTGTAGGGGTCGCCGTCGTGGATCAACCCAACCTGGGTGAGGTTGAGGTTGTTGAACACGAAGTTGGCAGCAGCCTGACCCTGGAAGAGGTCGTTGTGCGCCGTGCGGTAGTAACCCTCGAAGTAGTTCTCGCCCGCCGTGCCCTCAAGGTCTGAGGTGAGGCTGGGAGAGGTGTTCGATGCCGAGATCATTACCAGGCCCGCATCCGCGATGATGGGCATCGCACCGGACGCTGCACCGGAACACGAGGTACCGATGACGCCCACAACCTGGTCGTCGGAGACGATGGTCTGTGCGGCCTGCTGGCCACCCTCAGCGGAACACAGGTCATCGAGACCGGCGCCCACTTCAACGTCATGCCCGGCGATCTGCCCGTAGTCATCTACAGCCATTCGCACGGCACGCTCGTTGGGGATACCAAGGAATGCGACTTCGCCGCTGATCGCGTTCAGCGATCGGATCTGGATTGCCTCACCGGCTTCCACCGTGACGGCGCCCAGTTCTCCGGCCTCGAACTCAGCTCCATCGTCGCCACAAGCAGCGACAACGAGTGAGAAGACTCCGAGAACAGCGAGGAAGCGCAAGCTCCTCTTATTCTTCATATATTTTTCCTCCGTTAGTTGGTAAGACACGACCGGAGTCGTGCCTTAAGGGCAAACAATAGACTCTTGAGCCGCTTGTGGCACTTCCATTGAGAGGTTTTCGACCTCTACGCCGGCGGGGATAGGACCCTCAGCGTCCCACTTTCTCGTCCAGAATCCGGTCGGTGAGAGCGAGAAATGTCTCACGATCCACACCCGGCCCTAATTGCCCGTCCAGCCAGAGCATCACCGCGCCATGGACCAGGGACCATGCGAACAGCTCGATGATGTCCACGTGATAGTCAGCCGGGTCTACGTCCGGGGGACCCCGGTAGGAGGCCCGGAGCAACATCATGTACGCCCGCGATGATTCGGCCCGGAGCCTTTCGGGACAGTCTTCACCCATGAGCTGGGAGCCAAACATCATCCGATAGCGCTCGGGATTGGCCATACCGAAACGGATATATGCCTTCCCTGTGGCCCCGAGCCAGTCTTCGGGTCGTGTTGACTCCATTGCTTCGCCCAGCGCGTCGGCGAGTCCGGCGTATCCGTCGGCAGCGAGCTCGGAGAGCAGCTCGGCTCGGTCGGAGAAATGATGCCCCGGCGCAGCATGGGATACGCCGAGCGAGCGGGCGAGGCGTCGCAGACTGATCGACGCCGCTCCCTCAGCTTCGAGAATCCTGCCTGCCTCCTCGAGCAAAGCCCGTCGAAGATCGCCGTGGTGGTAAGTATTTTGCTCCGTCATCTTGACAGTGACAAGACTGACAGATTATCGTGCGTTCGACAACTTGACGCTGACAAGATATGGATACTCAGATGATTGAGACTGGAAGGCATACCGCAAGCTTCGACGGTGACCTCGTCGTCTTCTTGATTGGTGCGCGGGTTCACAAACTGTGGAAGGTCCGCCAGTGGTTGCCGGTCGCCAAGGCGATGAACGCAATGCAGCGAGAGATCGCGGCCCATCCGGAGATCGGCTGTCTTCACATCCAGAACTTCGGGGCGGTCAATGGAGTCTCGATTCAGTATTGGAAGTCGTTCCAGCATCTCGAGGATTTTGCCCGATCGAACAAGTGGTCCCACCTTCCGGCATGGCGTGAGTTCAACCGGCTGATCCGGGACAGCGGCGACCTTGGGATCTGGCATGAGACCTACATGGTGCCTGCAGGCGGATTCGAGGCAATGTACGGGAACATGCCGGCGATGGGCCTGGCCGCGGCCGGGTCGATGGTTCCGATCGGTGCCGGTTCGACCGCATCCCGCAGGGCCGGTGTCGACCATGAGGACATCGCACCTGTGCCTGGGTACTGAGGTCAACTCACCAGTGGGATCTCCGGCTACCTTGACGTCATGTCTCGTCAGGCCGGCCAGTGACCCGATGCTCACTCGCAACTCGCTGCCATGCCTGACGACGCGATCCAGGTCGAGTTGGGCGGCGAGGATTCTCATGGAAGCCCTCCTAACGGCGCGGGCGCGGGCAAGGCCCCATGGCTGGTAGTCGGTCTCGGGCTTGGCTTGGCTCTCTCGCTTCTATTCAGCAATTCGACCGGTGACGCACCCGCGGCGGGGGGAGACACCACTCCAACCACCACGGCACCGGCCCTCGGCGTCGGGGCGGCGATCCCCGGATTCCCTGATGGTCTCAACGTCCTGGTGTCGCCGGGAGAGGGACGGGCACTGGAGGTGTTGACCTGGCCACTCCGAGGCGAGCCGTTCTACCGGTCGATCCCGCTTGAAGATATGGCCCGTTCCGGCACCGCCGCCCACTTCGATACTTCGGGACAGTTCCTCGCAGCGACGACGTACACCCCCGAAGGGTTGATCCTCCGCAGCGGCCGTCCCAACACATTCGGAATCGTCGCCACGGGCGTGACCGGATTTGCCTGGCACGACTCAGATCCAGCGGACCTTGCTTGGTCGACCTTCGAGGACGGCGAGCTCAAGATCTGGGTAAGCGACGATGCCGGCGCGGGAGAACTGGCGGTCAGCGCGGTCGGTATCGGAGATTATCTGGTGGCGTTTGGTGATTGGGGATTCGCAGTCGGCAGCCCTGAAGCTGAGGATTACGTCGTCGACCCGAGCGGCGAACCGGTCGGCTCGATCGCAGGTCGCATCGTGACCTCGCATCGAAGCGGACTTTTGCTGGTGAGTGACACTGACGGGGCATCGGTCGTCTCTACGGGGGACCTGGAAACGTTGTTTGAAGTGATAGATTCCCCGGCTTTCCCTGTTATCGGCGCCAAGTTCTCGCCGGACGGACAACGTGTGGCAATGACCGGTCTTGTCGGGCTCACCATTGCAGAGCTCGGTGACGTGATCGAAACTGCGTCGTTCCCGATTCGAGCGGGTAGTAGCTCGATATCCTGGTCATCTGATAGCCGATTCGTTCTCGTCAGCACCTCCCGTGGCGTGCTGGTGCTTGACAACGAAACGGGGGAGACCAGGAGAATCTTCGAGTCCGATACGACCAGGGCTGTCGCGGCAACGCCGATCGGCGGGCCGTAGGATCAGCTGATGGCATCATTTAATTTGCTCAGTGCTGGCTACGGGGGTGATCGAGTCGCATCGACGGTTTCTCTGGTGGAATCCGGGGACCAGTTGGTCGTCGTCGACCCGGGGATGGTCAGTTCCACGGCGGTGATCCTCGATCCGATCCGGAGCCTGGGACACCATCCCGACGAGGTGACCGACGTCGTCCTCTCCCACCACCACCCCGATCACACGATCAATATCGCCCTATTCCCCAACGCCCGGATCCACGACCACTGGGCGATCTACAAAGACGATGTCTGGACTGCGCGACCGGCAGAGGGCTTCGAGGTGGCCCAGGGCGTGACCCTCTGGGAGACCCCGGGCCATACTCCACAGGACATCACCACCATCGTGCGTGACGGAGACGAGACCATCGCCTTCACTCATCTCTGGTGGTACGAGACTGCCCCGTATGACGATCCGCTGGCCACAGACCCCGACGGGCTGCACCGGGGACGGGAGCGGGTGCTCGAGGTGGCGACCCTGATCGTTCCCGGGCATGGCGACCCCTTCGTCCCCGGACCTGAGACATCCCGGTAGCCTGAGCGCATGGCAGACGGCGGACCCATCGAAGAAGTTGCAGCTGACGATTCCTACGCCCGTGTCGCCGAAGGCAATGTGCTGGAGGTGGTCGAAGACGGGCTCTTCCTGGATCGGACAGTGTTCTATGCGCGCGGCGGTGGTCAGCCCGGCGACATCGGCACCATCTCCTGGGATGGGGGGTCGGTCGAAGTCGTCGACACCATCCGTCGCGATGGGAAGCCCTTTCATCTGGTTGCTGAAGGTGCGGCCCTTCCGGACCCCGGCACACCGATCGAGGGAGCGATCGACTGGAGTCGGCGCTACCGGACCATGAAGGTGCACACGGCCTTGCACGCTCTGTCGGGGCTTGTCTTCAGGGACTTCGACGCCAAGGTCACCGGCGGCAACATGACCCCTGACGGCGAGGCGCGGATGGACTTCGAACTGGACGGAATCTCTATGGAGTTCGGGCGTCAAGTGGAGGAGATGCTCAACGCCGAGCTGACCAAGGGCTATCCGACCGAGATCCTGTACATGGCCCGTCAGGAGGCGTTGAAGGACCCGGACCTGATCCGGACCAAGGTCAACCTGATACCCGAGTGGGTCGAGGAGATCAGGGTTATCGACATCGTCGGGCTCGACCGCCAGGCCGACGGCGGTACCCATGTGGCATCCACCCTCGAAGTCGGCCATGTCGAAGTGGTCAAAACCGAATCCAAGGGCAAAGCCAACAAACGGATGCGGATCAAACTCTCCAACCCTGGGTAGGGCTGCCCCGAACCCTTCTGTGTCGATCCGCATCAGGACGTGGTGAGCGAAATCGACACAGAAGGAAGGTACGGGTGCACTCGAACCGTTCTGTGTCGATCGGCGTAGGGACGTCGTATTCGAGATCGACACAGAACGGTCTGGACAGAGTTGAACGCACGTTTAGTATGCTGAACATGCGTTCAGTCGACGGTGATCTGACTGCTGAGGCGAGGATCCGTGATGCGGCCCTGGCCCGGTTCCCCCGCGATGGGTTCGAAGGGACGACTATGCGCGCGATAGCCGAGGACGCCGGCGTCTCTGCGGCTCTCGTCGTGCACCACTACGGGTCCAAAGAAGG
>JBBDHT010000035.1:14193-28172 GCA_040880765.1 Acidimicrobiia bacterium
AGGACGCCGGCGTCTCTGCGGCTCTCGTCGTGCACCACTACGGGTCCAAAGAAGGTCTCCGTAGGGCATGTGACGCCCACGTTGTCGAGCGGATTCGGACGGTGAAGGGTGAGGGGATCGAGTCGGACAGCCTCACCGATCCCTCCTTCATGGCCGGAGGATTTCAGATCGCCGAACCACCTATGCGCTACCTCGGATGGGCGTTGGCAACAGGGAGTGACGCTGCAGCCTCGCTTTTCGACGAGATGGTCGACGAGTCAGTGAGGTTGACCGAACTGGCCGAAGAGCACGGAGCAATGGTCACCGGACCCGATGTAAAGACCCGGTCGGCGGTGATGATCTCGATGCAGATGGGGTCGCTGATCCTCCAGGACCATCTGCGCCGTTACCTCGACATCGACCCATTAAGCCCGGAAGGGATCATGGCGATCTCGCGAGCCACCCTCGAGATCTTCTCCGGCGCCATGTTCGCCCCCGGTCAGGCCCAAGCCATGAGGGAGGCATTAGACGTGGCAATCGAAAACACAAGAAAGGAAAGTAAGGATGGATAACGCCATCGTCACGAGGGAACTCACCAAGAGCTATGGGGACACTCTGGCCCTCGATGATCTCGACCTCGAAGTCAGGTCAGGAGAAGTGTTCGGCTTTCTCGGTCCCAACGGGGCGGGGAAGACCACTGCCATCAGGCTGCTGCTTGATGTCCTGCGCCCCGATTCCGGCAGCGCCACCGTTCTCGGGCTCGACCCCCGGGCCGAGGGAGTGGAGATGCGGCGCAGGGTTGGGTATCTGCCGGGCGACTTCGTCACTGATGGCCGACAGTCACCTAGACAATTCCTCAATTACCTGGCCAATTTGCGAGGTGGGGTCCCCCCGGCACAGATCGACTCGCTCGCCGATCGACTCGAACTCGATCTCGACACCAGGATCGGGAGCCTGTCCAAGGGTAACCGGCAGAAGGTGGGCCTCGTCCAGGCTTTCATGCATTCTCCTGAGCTGCTGATCCTCGACGAGCCGACCAGCGGCCTCGATCCGATCATGGCCCGGGTGTTCCTGGAGATGGTTGCCGAGGCGAAGGAGACAGGACAAACAGTGTTCATGTCGTCCCACATCCTCAGCGAGGTCCAGCATGGCGCCGATCGAGCCGGAATCATCAGGAAGGGACGGCTCATCGCAATCGACGATGTCGATGAGTTGCGGACCAGGGCGATGAGGCACGTCCAAATCGTCTTCGACGCCGACATAGCCGCCGGAGATTTCGACGGCCTGGACTCGGTGGCTGACGTCAGCGTCGAGGGCGACGTGATGAGGTGCCGCCTCACCGGCGTGGCCGATCAATTGATCAAGGCGGTGGCCCGTCATCGTGTGATCGATTTCATCTCCGAGGAACCGGACCTCGAGGAGATGTTCTTTCACTACTACACCGGAGATGAGAAATGATGCTTCGTGATATTTGGACCAAGACCCTCTGGGATCAGAGGCGAACCCTGCTCGGATGGGCTATCGGATTCGCCGCGGTCTCTCTTGTGTACGGCGGGTTCTACCCGTTTGCGGCCACGCCCGAGTACGCCGAGTTGATCGAGGGGCTGCCTCCTGCTCTCGCCGAGGCGATGGGCTGGGGCGACATCTCGACCCCGCACGGGTATCTGGGTGCGACGGTCTTCGGGATCCTCGGGCCGGTGCTTGCCATCATCATGGCAATCGGCCTAGGTACCCGGGCGATCGCCGGCAGCGAGGAGGATGGCAGTCTGGAAATGCTGATTGCCCACCCGGTGACCCGGACGAGGGTTGTCGTGCAGAAGGCAGTCGCTCTCGCCCTGGCGACACTGATGGCGGGAGTCATCGTTCTCATCGCGATTCTGGCGATCAGGGGGCCAATCGACCTGGACATTCCGTTTGCCCACATCGTTGCGGCGTCGCTCGACCTTGCCCTCATGGGCCTCCTCTTCGGATCCCTGGCGATCCTGGTTGGCGGGATCACCGGAAGGAAGGGGTTGGCGACAAGTGTCACAGCCGCGGTCGTCGTCATTGCCTACCTGGCCAATGGCCTCGCCCCCCAGGTCGACGCTCTGGCGTGGCTGCAGGACCTGTCCCCGTTCCACTGGGCTGACGGCACCAGCACGTTGCGCGACGGAATCGACCCGGTGAACACGCTCTTGCTGGGCGGTGTTGCCGCCGTGCTCGTTGCCGGCGCTGCCTTTGCGTTCGACCGACGCGACGTGGGTGTATAGCTAAAGCCGGGCCTCTCACAACGCAGACCCTTCCATGTTGCGAACGTGACTGAATGCGAACCGAAATAAACACAGAACGGTCGGACCGCCGTCCACTGACCCGTTCCGTGTCGGGAATGTTTCTGTATGCGCTCCAAAATCTACACGGAACGAATCGGGCGAAATCCCCGGTTCGAGGCCGGCTCTTAGGTAGCAAGTAGGAACAATGCTCGATTTTGTTCTTGGAGCCGGACTCGCCGGTCTGGCGGTGCGCGGCTGGATACGTGGTTTCGTGCGCGAGATCCTCGACCTGGTTGGCCTGGTCCTGGGCATATGGGTCGCCTTCACCCTCAGTGAGCCGCTCGGCAATTTCCTCAGCGACCAGTTCAGCGTCTCTTCCGAAGTTGCCCGGATCGGCTCGGGGATCCTCCTCTTCGTTCTCTTCGGGGTGGCGATGAGCATCGGCGCTCATTTCCTCTCCAAAGTGATGAGGCTGCCCGGGCTCAACCTGGCGAACCGGATCGGAGGCTCCGCAGTCGCCGCCTTATGGGGGGTAGCCCTGATCCTGGTGATCGTCAATGTCGCCGGGGTCCTGCCCTTGCCGGATGGCTGGTCCGAAGAGGTGGAGGACTCGACCGTGCTTCAGGCGATAGTCGGAGACGACGCTGTTCCCCAACGATTGTTCGAGAGGATGGGTGACGATGGGATCTTCGCGTCACTGGCCACCATGCAGAGCCTGTTCGGGTCGGGTCGCGCGGTGCCTCAGGGAAGCGAAGCCCTGGAGATTCCCCCGGCTCCGGGTGACGAGCTGCGCCAGGTTCGTGAGGATATCGATCTGGTGATGGGCAGGCTCAATGAGATGCGGGTGTCCCGCTCGGTCGGAGCGCTTCTGGTCGCCCAACCCCTGACCAACATCGCCGAGAGCCGTGCGACCACGATGTACATGGCCGGGCGGGTCAGCCGCGACACGCCGCCGGGAGGTTCGGTCAGCGACGACATCGCAGCGGCGGGGATACTCCTCGAAATCGATGGGGAAGCCCTCGCCCTGGCTACGACGACCAGGGCCGGTATCGATGCCCTATTCGATGATCCCGGATCACTGGGATTACTGGCGGCGCCCCAATTCGACCGGGTCGGGGTGTCGGTGTTAGAGGGACCCACCGGGGTCTTGCTGGTTCTCGTCCTCGGGGGATGACCCGGCTCGTTGCGCTCGGGCGAGGGCGGCCCCCCGGATGCCGGATTGGTTCCGGATGTAAGCGACGTAACCGACTCCTCCGAGCACGATCGCAGCCCCGACCATCTGCAGCAGCGAGGGACTCTCGGAGAAGATGATCGCCCCCCACACCATCGTCAGCACCGGTTGGAGAAGGATGATGGTGGCGATCTCCACAGCTGGTAGCCGGGGGAGCGCATGGCCGATGAGAAGCCAACCAAAGACCTGTGCCGTCAAGGCGAGGGCAATGAGCCAGCCATGGGCCGGGAACGTGATCTCCAGGTCGAGCCCACCGTCGACGACAAACCCCAGGATCGTCGCAGCAACCAGTGCACCGACGGTGGCCTCCAGGAGCGGTCCTGCGGGTGGGGCGAAGCTCTCATTCGACGCCCGGAACCCGAGAAGAAACCCGGAGTAGAAGAAGGCGGCGATCAGGGCCAGGATCGCACCAAGCACCGGGTTGGCACCGAAGGCATCGGTCTGGCCCAACCCGCTGACCAGGGCAACACCGAACAGCACCACGGGTACGGTGGCCAGAACCCGGTTGCCCGGTCTCTCCTTGTGGATCAGCCATGCCCCGAAGGTCACCCAGATCACCTGCGAGTTGGCGATGAGAGTGGCCAGGCCTGCGCCGATGAAGTCGATGGCCTCGTGCCAGAGAACGATGTCGATCCCGAGCATCATTCCTGCGCCGAATGCGAGCCACCTTCTCCAAGTTGGTCGGTGGTCGCGCTTGCGGTCGAGCCACCAAATGATGAAAAGCACTGGAGCTGCGTAGGCAGCCCGGAACACGGTGCCCGTTATCGGCTCGACATCGGAAAGGGCAAAGTAGATTGCAGAAAAAGAGATGGCGACGGCGCCGACCAGGGCAGCAGCAAGGGTCCGGCGCGGGCTCCCTGAAATTGTCTGTGTGGTGCCCATCGGGGCAGGTTAGAGCGCCTCCGGATTCATCCCTACTCGTCGGGCGTCAACGTTTTCATCTCCTCGAACGACGCCTGCAGCGCGGCCACGAACCGATCGGAGTCGGGGAGGGCGTCGTAGTCGGCGTGGACTCCCCACAGCAGGTTGCCGTCGTAAGAGAACAGCGCCACCCCGACACCGTGTTGTGCCCAAAGCGGGACCAGCGGGTAGTTGGCGATCATCCGGGATTCGAGCAGATACATCGGGAACTGAGGGCCGGGGACGTTGGTGATGGTCATGTTGAACGGTCTCATCCTGGGCCCGGCAATGCGGTTCGCCATCGAAAGCAGCGTGATCGGCGTGCCCGCGCTCACCTCGACCAGGGTCGACGCCCCGAGCGCCTGATTGGTCTTTCTCAGTTCGGCCGTGCGTTCCCGGATCAACTCGAGCCGGCGTGCCGGGTCTGGCTCTCCGATGGGGAGTTCGAGCAACCACATTGCCACCTGGTTGCCCAGGGCGCCCCGCTGATTGGAAGCCCGGGTCGACACCGGGATCATGACCCGGAACTGTGATCGGCTGACGTCGAAGTCTCGCTCCTCGACGAGGAAGCGGCGGATTGCGCCGGCAGTTATTGCGACCACGATGTCGTTGAGCGAGCCCCCGAGGGAGTTCTTGATCTCTTTGACTTCGGCCAGGGGCATGTCGGTCCAGTCGAACCGTCGATTGGGCCCGATGTCGGGGTTGAGTGGCGTACGGTCGGCGGCCGTGAGCCATCCCGAGCGGAGCGAGCTCATCGCTGCAGCTGACTTGTCCAGGGCCCGGTCGGAGATCTCCTTGGTGTCCCTGATGGTGTCGGAGATGTTGCCAAGACGGTCGATGAGCTTTCTCGTGGCCCGAGCGGCTTCGGCGACGGCGAGTTGGCTGGATGTAGGTGCAGGCCGGGGTTCCCATTCCGGTGTTGTCTCGATCTCCGAATCAGGCGAGACATTGAGCAGGATTGTGGTGAGATCGACTCCGGACAGCCCGTCGATCATGCAGTGATGGATCTTGGCGATCAGGGCGAACCTGTTGTTCTCTAGACCCTCTACCACCCATAGCTCCCACAGCGGCTTGTCCCGGTTCAGGGAGGTCGACATGATCCTTCCGGCGAGAGCCTTCAGTTGCTGTTCGGTCCCGGGGCGGGGGAGTGAGGTGTGGCGGACGTGGTAGTCGAAGCTGAAGGCGGCGTCGTCGACCCACACCGGGCGCCGGTCGTACGGCACCCACTCCAGCCGTTGGCGGTAACGAGGGATGTACTGGAGTTTGGAATTGATGTGCTGGCGGATCCGGTCGATCTCCACCCCGCCGCTTTTGTTGCTAAGTGGGTCGGCTTCAAAGATCGCGATCCCGGCCACATGCATGTGCAGCGACCCGGTCTCCAGGGCGAGGAATGATGCATCCAGGAACGTCAGGGACTCGTAGTGGAAATCGGGCATATATGGGTGAAGATACCCGGTTCACCGGTTTCCGGCGGAGCGATAGTCTTGAGGCTCAGCCAGCGTTGAGATTGTCAGGTAGGGCCAGTATCACAATGGGCAATGTTGAGTGCTCGGCCATGTAGCTGATGCGGTGACCGAAGAAGGGTCGGTTGGTCACTGGACGGTTTGAGGTGCCCAGAATCAATAGGTCGATGTCCTGGCTCTCGGCGAAGTCAAGGATTTCCTGTTCCGCATTCGGTGCAACGCGGATGTGAGTTTCCACCCTCACCTCCAGGCGTCTGCCAAACTCCCGGGCTTCTCGGAGCATTTCTTCTGCGGTTCGTTTGGCAGCCTCGATGCCCCCTCCCGGAAGATACACGCCTTCCCCATCGGGACGGTTGATGACATGGAGTGCGATCGCCTTCCCTTTGGAAACACCGGCGATTGAGTATCCCAATTCTTCCGCGGCACGACTCGACCGGGTAGCGGTAACCGGAACGAGCACGTTCCTAGGCAGTGAGTCTGGTACTGAGTCCCTGTTGGGAAACTGAACGATTGCCGTTCGGATCTTGGTGTCCCGCAGGACCCTTTCGACCACACTCGAGACAAGGCTCGAAGCGGCGTCGTTGCGCGATGCCCCCATCACCAACATGTCATAACCGAGCTTGCTTTCTTCGGTGATGATGCTTGCCGGGTCATTGCCGACACGCTTGACCACTCGCGTGGCGGTCTCGCCCAACGCAGCCACCACCGGTTGTGGATCCGAGGCGGTCCCATCAGACCGATGGATCCATCGCCTTGGGCCGCGTTGGCGGGGAACATCGATCGCAAGGAGGGTGAATTCGGCGTCCTCAAACACAGATGAGAGAAGTCGGGCGGCGTAGATGCTGTTTACTCCACCTCTCGTCGGAAACAGGATCCTCGTCGTCCCGAGGATCTCGGCCGTGTCGAGTAACGACTCCCGCTCGAGACGGTCTGCCTCCTCTGCCTGCGGCTCCCAGCGGCCTACGGCCCACCGCAAGAGCACGGGGGCAATCAGGGATGTGACGACAGCGGCTAGCACCAGGATTGTGAACGCAACTTCGTTGATGATCCCGATGTTCAGGCCGACAATGGCAACTACGACTCCCATGACACCGAGAGCACTGAGGCCTGCACCGAGAGCAGTGCTCTCCCGGACGCTCACTCCGGCGATTCGCCCGCTCAGGATCGTTCCGCCCACGTTGGAAGTGAGCGCCAATGCGATCGCGGCGACCGCCCAGAGCGCGGTCTCGAGGTCGGCGAGAACGGTCAGGTCGACCCTCAGCCCACTGACTGCAAAGAAGACCGGAGCGAAGAAGGAAGCGGTGATCATTTCGAACCTATCCCGCACTTGGGGTAATTGGTGGCGAACACGCGAAAGAGTGAGTCCTACTATGTAGGCGCCGAGGATTGCCTCCACCTTCAACGCCTGAGTGATGGAGGCACCAACAAGTGCCGCCAGAAGCGCGATTGAGAAGCCTGCCACAACATCGGAGCCCCTGGCCAAAACACTTCTGAACAGACGATCGAGCATCCACCGACCAAGTGTGAAGGCCAGCAAGACAAACGCCGCCAGGCCGCCGAACGAGATCGCGATCCTCTCGAGTTGCACACCCTCCAGAGCAATTCCCGAGAGCAGTGCCAGGATCAGCCAGCCAGCGGCGTCTTTGGTCATCGCCGCGGCCAGAGTGACCTGTCCGAAGTTGCGACGGAGGAAACCGAGATCCGAAAGAATCTTGCCTACAACCGGGAGAGCCGACACCGAGAGGGCGAGGGCAAAGAAGCTTGCAAAAACCCAAACAGGCGGATCCGCAAATCCCGATAACTCGTCGGAGAGTCCCACGCCCAGAGCACCAGTGGTCACCATCGGAGTAATCAACGATCCTGCGGCAACAAGAAGCGCAACCTTTCTAAATCGGGCGATGATGGCTAGGTCCGTCTCATACCCCATCACGATGAGTAGAAATATCACTCCCAGCCATGCCAGCCCGAAAGTTGCCGAATTCACGATTGGCTCGTCGATGAAGACCCACTCGTGTGCTCTGGAAGCAACCAAACCGAATAAGGACGGTCCGAGGACCACGCCAGCGAGAATTTCCCCGACTACAGGCGGTTGATTCAATCTCTTCATCACCGCGCCAAGGAAGCGCGCGACCCCCACAAGCAGAATGATCTGAACCAGGAAGACGAGGACTTGGTGCTCGGTGAGCGGAGCGAACTGACTTGGCGCGTCGACCGCCAATACGGGAGGAAACGGCATCGAGGGCACTCTAGTGCTGAGGATCGTTGGCCCAGGGATACCACAAGACAAGGGGGGATGGAGGCTTCTTGGGACGGCCACCAAGATGTCTCATCAGTGAGGTAGATATTCCGGGGACAAGCTCAAACGGACAACCGCTGTGTTCAATCCGTCGGATGCCTTTGATGCGTCGGTCGAGTTGGGTGCGTTCCCGGTGAACACATCACCGAGCTCGGTGCTCACACCGCAGACTGCGAGGGTGACGACAATGCACCCGTCGTCGCTGTCTGTTACACGCCGTTTGTGACTGACGAGGGTGTTGCGGCCACGGCATCGCTATCGGCAACTGACTCTGACGGAACCGTCGTCGGTATCTCGGCGTCGGTTGACCCCGTCCCGGCCACCGGCTCCATCACCGTCGAGAACCTCGTTCCCGCAGGAACTGAAGGTGGAACGGCAACTGCCGATCTCACAGTCGATGCCGACGTCGCGGTAACCACATACACGGTGACGACTACCCCCACGACCGGGCGAACGGTCGAAACCGCGCGCTCTGAGTTAGGCCGAAACTGCTGGGTCCCCCACAGCCTGTTGCGCGCCCTCGGCAGGATTCGAACCTGCGACACCGCGTTTAGGAAACTCAGGATCAATGTCATCAACCAAGTAGCCGAAAAAGGCAATAAACATAAGGGATTATCGCATTACAACCTGGAACGCAACTTGGTATCAGTTACAAATTCAACACATGAACGATTTGCTACATAAAAAAATCTACGATGGGCAGTGATCTGGTACTCACTCGGCGTGAGTACCAAGGGTGGTCGCCCTCCTCCCGCCGTGTTAGTTTCGAGCTGAGCAGTCGTTGTACAACTCCTTGACAGGTGAGTATCCCTGCGTGGTATAAGACTGACATATGTCAGACCTGCGCACCCGACTCCGGATCTGGCCACTGTGCTTTGGTGTCGGTTGACATGAAAGTTCTTATTCAAACCCTGGGCAGCGCCGGCGACACCTTCCCCTTCATCGGCATCGGAAGGGCCTTGGTAGCGCGCCGGCACGATGTGGTCTTGTTCGCTAACGAAGTGTTCAGGCCGAGCGTCGAGGCCGCCGGTCTCACTTTCGTCGAGATGGGCGACGCTGCCTCGTACATGGACCTGGCTGCCAACTCAGCAGTCTGGGATGCGCGACGTGGAATCGAGCTCATCCTCAAAGCGGTCGTAGATCATCTCGACGAGTCGATCGAAATAATCGAAGCGGAACTCGAAGGTGCAGATGTGATCGTCAGCAGCAGCCTGGGGTTCGGAGCGCGAATGGTTCGGGATATCTATGGAACACCTCTGGTCACAGCTCATCTGGCGCCAAGCCTGCTTCGATCCTCGGTACGACTGCCTCGCACCGAGGTAATGCTGGTGGGGGACAACTCTCCGTCTTGGGTGAAGTCGTTGTGGTGGCGTCTTGGCGACTTTCTGGTTGATCGGGTTGCTGGGCCCGAGCTCAACTCGGTGCGCCAGAAGTACGGGCTCCCCCCTGTGAAGAGGATTCTGGACGAGTGGTCGACCTACTCACCCGATCGGACGCTTGGCTTGTTTCCCGAATGGTTCGGTCCGCCCCAGCCAGATTGGAAGCGTCCGGTGACACTCACCGGATTCCCCCTCTACGACGGGAGCGATGTGGATGGACTCGACCGAAATCTAGATGCGTGGCTATCCGAGGGGCCTCCGCCGGTGGTGTTCACGGCCGGATCGGCCAACTACCAGGCGGCGGAGTTCTTTGAAGCCGCCAGCAACGTCGCAGCCGAGTTGGGACTAAAAAGCTTGTTCGTCACTCCTAGTGATTCCGATCTGCCCGGCCTTCTTCCGATGAATGTCCGCTCTGAGAATTTTGTCCCTTTCAGCAAGCTCTTGCCACGTTCACGTGCGCTCATCTCTCATGGAGGTGTCGGCACATGCGCCCAAGCGCTCGCAGCTGGTATACCCCATCTCGTTGCTCATCTGAATTTCGACCAACGCGATAACGCCTCGCGGCTCGAAGATCTAGGCACGGGTTTTGGAATGCCGATCTCAAGGTTTGCCGGTTCCACGGCCGCAGACGCGGTTGACTCGCTGTTGTCAGACAGGTATCGGGCGCGGGCGGAAGCGATCTCGTCCCTCGTCGACCGGGACCGATCGCTCCGGGAGGCTTGTCTGGCGATAGAGGAGTCAGCCCGCCGTTGAGAAGCTGTCGCTCTCACCCTTCCAAGCAGCTTGAAAATGGAGGAAGGTTCGGTCAACAGTTCGGATGCTCTGCCTCCGCGAGGGCTTTTGTCTTCGCCATTGCGACGGGATATTTGGAATGGTTTTAGGGCGTGGGTCTTTTTGATATGGCGGTGGAAGATCTCTTCGGTATCCGGCAATGGAGTTCCCTGCTCAGCCACAGGTGTCCGGGGTGGGAAGGTAGGGCGGGGTTCTCAGCCTGCAAGTCGATGGCGCGCGAGGGAGTACGTCTGATGGGCCGCCTCACCGGCGTGGAAGATGGTTTTCTGAAGACGGACGACTCCCTGAGGGCATGTTGGTTCGCCGACGCCCAGTCCGCCGAAGTAGTCGGAATGATAGAAAAGTGGATCGTGGCTAATAGTGGCAGGTTTCATTCGGGCCGATCGGGGTATGGGGGCATCATGTCAAATGATCACTCAATCACCGAAGACGTAGTCTTTGACCTCGTCAGCATCCAGTATCACGCCCTGCAGGGCCAGCATCTCTATCGGACGTTTCTCGACGACGCCTCGTCCGGTCACCATCCCGAAGTGGAAGAGTTCATCAGGGAGTGCCAGAAAGAGGACGCCCGCCGAGCCAATCGTTGCCACGAACTGTTGAAGGAACTCACTTCCGAGACCGACACCCGGATCTGACCTTGGCTATCGCGGTGGCCCTCTGCCGACCCCTGAACCGCAGGTGCAAGGTTTCCGATGTCTCGCGACATCACAAGAGCGCCCTCGGCAGGATTCGAACCTGCGACACCGGGTTAGCAAACTCAGGATCAGTGTCACCAACCAAGTAGTCGAAAAGGGCAATAACCACGCGTGGGTGCAGGTTGCCGTGCACGTACGACTGCCGGTCTTGGTTGGACACTTCCGGCGGGCATTGGCAGTGCCTCTTGTTGATACCTGTACGAGCCATCAGGAGCCACCCCCGGGACGCTCGCCCACACCACAGTCAAAATAGGTAGTCCAGTCTTCGATGTGCTCACGGACAGTCTCAGAGTTGTGTGGTTCGAGAGCATCCACTCCACCCACCCACGTGTCACAGAACACTTGGTCATGACTGTGACCGTGAGTCAGAGCATGGGCCAGTTCGTGTAAGAGCATGAGTCCCCAGCGCTCCGATTCCAGGTAGCTTTCATCCATATAGACATGCCCGTCTCTTTCGAATCCTGGAGTGAAGGCGTTGCAACTCTCGCACAACTCTGGGATGGACTTCACTATGTGAATAGTCATCAGAGCGGCAGGATCGGCTCCCTCCACTCCCCTTGCCACCTCCCGCATTGAGTCAATAACCATTGAATCGATGATGCTGGAATCGTCAGACTCCGCCTGCTCCACCAGGGTGGGTTCGCTGACTGCTAGCGCAATGGGCGATTTTGCAAGCACCATGAATAAGAAAAGAGAAGCCACGACTACGACCGCTACGCCTACCAGCGCACCGGCGAGGAAGTCGCGGCTCCTGCTTAGGAACGCCATCAGGAGACCACCACTGGGTCGTTGTTGGCGTCTCCGAGCCACACTGTGATTACGTCCACCAGGCCACCCCCATGTGGTCCTCCTCGGACTCTCTTGGCTTCGAGGATCCGCTCCGAGTGGCTACCCGAAGCGGATCCTTCCCTGCTACCCGGTGTGGTGGACCGGGAGAGTTGTGGCCTCTCAGCTGGTGGGAAGGCGAGGCAGCTTTTGTGCCGCCATGCTCTCACCAGCCGAGACGAGGCGATTGCCGATGGCACAACGCCAGGTGGTCAAACGGTTCGGGCCAGATTTCTTGTCAATTTTCGCCAACCTGTAGTTGGCTGCGGCTGCTCTTCGATCGTCGATTCGTTGGTCGACTGCGTGGGAGTTTGCCGATGGTTGATAGCGATTCATCAGAATCTCCTTGTCAAGGAGTCGGTTTTTCCGACTGATGGGATCGACTATGCAGGCGGCCGATTGGAAGAAGCTCCAGGAACGGTTGGGGACGGCTTGGAAGGGCCGAAGAGAGTCCAAGCGGTTTCCAAGCGGCGTGTCGTAGCTTCGTCACCTATGGCGACCCGTCACCGGCCGACTGAAACTGGCACAATCGAGAAGGTGGAGTACAGGGTCTTGGGCCCGGTCTCGGCACTTCAGGGAGCGAAGCCCAGAAAACTTGGTGGCAAACGCCAGCGCACCGTGCTGGCAGTACTCCTAATGGTTGGTGACATTGATCCTGAGTTTCCTAAACCCGGTGTCCCAGGTTCGAATCCTGGCGAGGGCGCTTAACGCTCTGACCTAGCACATGCTGTTCGATGAGAACGACGCCTGTCACATCGCCTTCGGGCTCGGCTATCCGACGACGATCCAGGGCGGCCTCGAGATGACGGCCGACGAGCGGCTGGCGGCCGGGCTCAACACCAGCTCGGTGCATGTCGACTTCGTCGTCGGGTCCGACCAGCTGGATGTCTTCGGGGTCCATGCCGACGGCTCCGAGCGGCCACTGCTCACCGGCGGGGAGTGGGCGTTCGAGATCTGAGTGCGCTCGGCCGGCCGCGTGCTCTCGGCTGACGTCAGGAGGCCATGGACAGGTGTGGGGGAAACAGATCGGGAAGACCGGCGAAGTCATCTCCGCAGGTGGTGAGGAGAGCCTTGAAGGTGGTCTTCTCGATGATCTCAGGAACCTTCTCCTCCACCCTTGGTGCTTCGACTTTTCGGATCGGGTTGATGTCTAGACCGAAGTCACCTTCCTGTTCCATCCAGTTGAAGAAGGCCCTTAGGGAACCGAATCGTTGTCTGGATGTGGCAGGAGACCTGGTTTGGTTGAAGTGAGCGATGAACGCTCTGATGTCGTGCTTGGTGACCTCGGTGGGCCTTCCGTCCTCGACAAGAAACCTTCTGAATTGGGTGACGGCCAGCGTGTAGGTCTCCAAAGTTTGTGGTCTCTTGCCAGCAGATTCCTTGGTCTCAATCCATTGATTGAGTGCCGTTTTGATGTCCATGGCGAGTCATGTTGGCACGAAGAAAAACAGGTCTGAATCCAAATCCTCTCTAACTTTTCTTGATAATGGATCGCGAAACCCCAGGTCAAAGAGGTGCGCGCCCTCGGCAGGAATCGAACCTGCGACACCGGGTTTAGGAAACCCGTGCTCTATCCCCTGAGCTACGAGGGCGGGATGGGTTGAAAACGCGGTTGACAACTCCTCTCGGGATAGGTCAACCGGCGTCGCGTTGAGGGTAATCCCGGCCTGATGTCGTGCAATGTCAGTCGAGGGCGTTCTCGGCGTGTTTGGCCCACGGAGGACTCGCCGGGGGAGCGGAGTGCGTGATTGTCGCGGGGAGACTCCCGCTGGGTCAGCCGGTGCGTTCGAGGTGTGGTGGGTCGACTGCTCTGTGGGTGGTGAAGACGTGTTCGGTTTGTGCGTTTCGGTATGCCTGCCAGGCAAGCATGCTCAGATTGTTCCGTTCGAACCCGTAGTGGTGGAGTCGTTCCCGGGGGTGGTGGTCGTCGAGGTATCGGTTGGCGGATTCCGCTGACGCCCGGAGTGGTTTTTGGACGTCGATGTAGAGCGGGTCGGTTTCGGGGAAGGCACGGAGGTGTTCGGGCCGGTTGTATCCGGCGAGTTTGTCCTCAGCGGTCTCGTCGAGGCGGATCCTGACATACCCGTCGGGTATACCGTCATCGGTGGTGACGTGGTATTCGGCGGAGAGGCGAACCGACCATGACCCGAGACGATCGTGCCGGACGGGC
>JBBDHT010000036.1:0-4294 GCA_040880765.1 Acidimicrobiia bacterium
TGAGCACCCGTGGATCGGGGAAGTCCTCGCAGTGTTGATACACATACGAGAGACGGACCAGGCCATCGGAACCGATGACGAACTCCGCTACCGCCCGCCACGGATCATCCACCGGGGGCCGGCCCTCCTCACGACGCTCATCTTGAAAGCTCGCCCCAAGGTCTTGGGGATGCGCCCAGTACTCGGCGGGAGCATCGAATAGAACACGTTCGACCGACCACTGCCCGATGCCGTAGGCCCGATAGGCGCGATGCTCGGGATCGCACAACACCGGACACGGCAGATCATACCGGTCTCGGTACACGGAGGCCCGCAGGGGTTCGCCCTGCGTGACGATGACCGGAGCGAGGCCGGCAGCCTCATAGGCCGGATACTCCTTGAGAAGTCGGCGAGTCCGCTCGACGCCACATGAGCATCCAAAGTGGCGCCAGAACATGACAAGCAGAGGCTGAACGCTCCAGAGCTCCGAGAGGGACCGGTCTATGCCCTCCTGGTCGGCAAGCACCAGGTCCGGCGCTGCTGTTCCCCTCGGTAGGCCGTAACCCTCAGCCTCCGTCGGACCAGCCGTCCACCCGGTCAACCACTCGACCTCGGCCGCCGTGGTCAGCCCTTCCAGCGACTGGTCCTGTTGGTTCATCATGTGTGCTCGCTGACGGGATAGATCTCGTCGGCGACCAGTCCATGAGCCACGCGGTGCACGGTGTTGGCTGCGTCAGCATCGGGGGCTTCCACCAAACAGAAGATCTTCCCGGCTTCCTCGTCTACCCAGTAACGCAGGTAGTTCACCCCGTGAGCACTCTGAGTGGCGAGGTCCGCTTGATGGGCGCCGGCTACGTCGCTGGCTGACACGCCTCCCTCGATGTTGTGAACGTCCATGAACAATGGCATCTGATTCCTCCTTGTCGAACTCCAACCCTGTGCCGAAGTGTGTTTGAGAGGATTGAACATGACCGGCGTTTGAAGCTGCGTTTGACGGGTCAAAAGGCAAGCGCCCGGTCGATCGCCTCAAGACTGGCGTCGACCATCTCGGTTACCGACATGATCGAGCCCCGAACGGTGAGTCGCCCATATTCAGCTTCGCCGAGTGTACCGAGAAGTCCGTCCAGCAGTTTTTGGTGGGGTTGGGTGAGGACTGAGCGGGGCTTGGTGAGAAGAGCACCGGTGATCGTTGCCGCCTCATCGGCGAGCCCGATGGCGGCGAGTGCGATCACCAGGTAACGCCAGGTGAGTCGGAGTTGCGTGTCGTCTCCGACCCGGTGCCAGTGGTCGATGACGCCAATGAACTCCTGCAACCCGGAGCGCAGATCACCATGGGTGGCCATGGTGGAGGCGAGCTCCATCCGGGCGATTACGGCGAACCAGTCGTTGCCGACCGAGTCGGCCATCCGGGCCGCCTCCTCGAACATCGCAGTCGCCTCCGCCGGAGAGCGATGTTTCACTGCGAGGCCGCTGGCGTAGAGGGAAAAAGCCAGCGCGGTAGGGTTGCCTGTCCTCCGGGCGCCGGCGAGCGCCTTGGCGGCGGCCGTCTTCGCCTCTGGAGGCCGTCGAAGCACGGCGCTGATGACCGCCACATAGTAGGTGGCCCACACCTCTCTGGTGATGTCTCCGCGCTCACTCGATTCGGAGGCGACCCGTGAGTAGTGCTCCAACGCTGCCTCTGCATCACCCTGATAGAGAGCAACGTCTGCCACCACATCATCGGGATGGCCGGACCTGGCGACGACCGGGCCTGCAGCGTCGGCCCCGGCGTTGCCGAACCGGACCGCGTCGTCGAATCGGCCTCCAAGCCAGGCACCGCGGGCGGCGCTGCCGCATACCGCCCGCCATCGAGGGTCATCGGGGGTGGTCGTCTCCCACACCCACTGTGCCCATCGGCTCAACTCGTAACGCGAACGCCAGTACCCCCAGTCGGCGATGGACCCCACAACTCTGGCGGCAGTGTCGACGGCTCCGGTCTTCATCGCCCACCCAACCGCGCTGCGGAGGTTGTCATAGGCAAGGGAGAGCTCGGCGGAGGCGTTCCCCTCTTCGGAGGTGAGCAGTCGAGCCGCTTCCACCTCGGCGACTCTGCCGAAGTGCCAAGCATGCCGTCTCCGCACTTCCGGCTCGGCATCGCCGAGACGGTCGACGGCAAAGCGTCGGATGGTCTCGAGGAGCCGGTAGCGGGTGCGTGTTCCCGAAGTCTCGGCCGTCACCAGTGACTGGTCGACCAGGATCGACAGCCACTCGCGAACGGTCTCAGGCGGGACCGGCTCGGTCACACAGACCTCCAGGACATCCTCGAACAGGAAGCGTCCCGACAACACTCCAAGTGGGTGGAACAACCGGCGAGGCTCCTCGGCGAGGAGCTGGTAGGACCAGTCGATCGTGGCGTCGAGCGTTCCATGCCGAACATCGTCAGCCGGGTCCACTCGCGACTTCTGCAAGCTGGAACCCAAGGTGGCGATGATCTCGGTCGGGGTCATCGAACCCAGCCGAGCGGCGGCAATTTCCAGCGCCAGAGGGAGCCCGTCGAGATGTCGGCACAGCTCTGCGACGTCGCTCCGATTGGCATCGGTGATCTGAAACGAGCTGGGGGCCCGCTGGCACAAAAGTTCCACTGCCGGCCATTGGCGAAGCAGGTTGACTGACACGTCCGGGCGGTCGGGGACCTGCAAGGACGGGGTGCGCCATTCATGCTCACCATCGACATGAAGGGGAGCCCGGCTGGTCGCAATCACGCTGATCTCGGGGCAGCTCCGGACAAGGGAGGCTGCCAGCCTCGCCACGGCGGAAGAGAGGTGCTCGCAGTTGTCGACGATAAAGACGGCTTTGCGGGGCCGCAGATACTCGATCAGGCTGGCCCGCAAGCCCGAATCCGGATGTGGCTGCACACCGGCGCTCGCCGCCAGGACCGCATCGACCACTGACTCGTCGAAGACCGTCGAAAGGTCGGCGAAGAACACCGATTGATCACCGCGTTCGACGATCCGGCGTCCCAGTTCGACTGCGAGTCGCGTCTTTCCCACTCCACCGGGGCCGGTGAGGGTGAGCAACCGAACCTGTTCGACTCTTGCCAGGAGCTCCTCGATCTCCACACTGCGTCCAACCAGGTCGGCGCTGGGAGCAGGCAGCCAATCGGGTTCGGCTCCGCCCACCGTCGCATCGTGAAGGAGGATCTGTTCCTCCAAAGTCCGTAGCTCGGGACCCGGCTCCACCCCGAGCTCCCGGACCAGACCGTCCCTAAGACGCCGATACACGGCGAGGGCATCGGCCTGACGGCCGGATCCATAGAGTGCACGCATCAGCAGGCCACATACCCGTTCATCGAACGGGGCGTTGGCCGCGGCGCGTTCGATAACCGATATGACGTCGGCGGGGCGACCGGCCGCGATGGTCGCCTCGGCCCAGGCGTTGACGGCCCGTTGGCGCTCCCATTCAAGACTGGCCGACTCCTCCTGCAACCAGGGCTGGTCGAGATCGGCCAAGAACGGTCCACGCCACAGGTCGAGAGCGGCAGCGAACATCTTGCTGCGATCGTCGGGGGCTCGCAGGCTGGCCGCTTCCTCTGCCGCTGCCCGAAACTCGTCGATGTCGGTCTCGACCGAGATGAGGTCGAGGCGGTACGTTCCGTGCTCGCCCTTCAAGTCTACGGCCGCCCCCAACAGCCGCCGCAGGTTCGAGGCATACGTCCGAAGTGACCTGACTGCGCCGTCGGGTGCATCGTGACCCCACACCGCCCCGGCGAGGGCGGCGACGCTGATCGGCTCGCCGGCGTGGAGCACTAGATGACAGAGCAGCGCCCGTTGCTTCGGACCTCCGGGATTCGCTGCCCGGCCGTCGACCATCACCTCGAGCGGCCCGAGGAACCGAAGCAACACCACATCCCGACTAACCATGTCTCGTACCGTAGACGGCGTAAGGTGACTCTCATGGAGGGCTCTCACCGGATCGGAATCGAATTTGAGTCCGAAGGTGCCGTCCTTCGCGGGTTCCTCTATCAGGCTTTGAAAGGCAAGCCGCCCTTTCCTCTGGTGGTGATGGCACACGGCACCTCCGCCACCATCCCGATGGTTGCGGACCGATACGCTGAGGTCTTCGCACAGTCCGGTGTGTCTGCCCTGCTCTACGACCACCGCAACTTGGGGATCAGTGGAAGCGAACCGCGCCAGGAGATCAACCCATGGGTACAGTGCCGTGGCTATCGGGATGCAATCACCTTCGCGTCAACGATCGAAGACCATGATCCGGATCGGATAGCGGTCTGGGGTGATTCGTATTCGGGTGGCGAAGTCTTCGTGGTGGCTGCCTGCGA
>JBBDHT010000037.1:0-4265 GCA_040880765.1 Acidimicrobiia bacterium
GTATTCGGCGGAGAGGCGAACCGACCATGACCCGAGACGATCGTGCCGGACGGGCCGTTCGGTGCCAACTTCGCCCTTCCCTCTTGTGATCCGGCGACTATCCTTGGCGAGGTCGTGGTGGTGCATGGGAAGTCCCGAGTAGGAGGAGGAGACCAATGGCCCGCAGGATCGTCTACGCCCTGATCGTCACTGCCTTGATGGTGACGGGCTTGGGGACTGCGGGCGCCGCCGCACCCCCCGTATCCCAGTCCTACATCGTCGTGCTCAACCCCGGCAGCGCTGACGTTGCCGCGGTGGCGGCAGACTTGGCCCGCGCCCACGGTGGTCAGGTCGGATTCGTCTACGAGCACGCCCTCGAAGGCTTCTCGGCGACGCTGTTGCCAGGCGCCGCGGCGGCAATGGCAAAGAACCCCCTTGTGTCCTACGTCGAAGCCGACCAGGAAATGGCGATCGCCGCCCAGGACATTCCCACCGGCATCGAGCGAATCTTCGCCGATGAAAACCCTGAGATCGGCATCGACGGGACTGACGACTTACGCGTCGACGTCGACGTGGCGGTAATCGACACCGGCATTGACTTCGACCACCCCGACTTGAACGTCGTGGCCCGTACCGACTGCTCGGGAGGGAGCCCCTTCAAGATGAGCTGCAGCGACGGCAGCGGTGACGACGGGAATGGGCACGGCACCCATGTCGCCGGCACCATCGGGGCCATCGATGACGGCAACGGGGTAGTGGGGGTGGCACCCGGCGCCCGCCTGCATGCGGTCAAGGTGTTGGGCGACAACGGGTCCGGTCAGATATCGTGGATCATCGCCGGGATCGACTGGGTCACCGCCCGTGCCGGCACGATTGAGGTAGCCAACATGAGCCTCGGCTGCGAGTGCTCATCCTCCGCGCTCGACTCTGCCATCGCCAAGTCGGTCGACGCCGGAGTGGCCTACGCGGTGGCCGCCGGGAACTCGGACAAGGACGCCTCCACCTTCAGCCCGGCCAACCACCCCGATGTGCTCACAGTGTCGGCCCTGGCCGACTTCGACGGGGAGCCCGGCGGGCTGGGATCTCCCACCTGTCGCAGCGACCAGGACGACACCTTGGCCGACTTCTCCAACTTCGGGTCGCTGGTGGAGATCACCGCACCGGGAGTGTGCATCCTCTCCACCTGGAAGGACGGCGGCTACAACACCATCTCGGGAACCTCGATGGCCTCGCCGCATGCGGCGGGGGCGCTGGCCCTGCTGGCCAGTGGTGCCGGTGATCCCACCAACCAGAATGAGGTGGAGGCTCTGTACGACACCTTGAAGATCACCGGCAACTTCAACTGGACCGACGACTCCGGCGATGGGATAGAAGAGCCCCTGCTCGACGTCTCCAACTCCACCGTTTTCAACCCGGCGTTGGTTGACGGTAGCGGTGGCGGTGGTGGGGACACCAACAGCCCGCCGACGGCGTCGTTCACGCACTCGTGCTCCGATCTGAGCTGCACCTTCGACGGTTCGGGGTCGTCCGACTCCGACGGGTCGATCGCCTCCTACGCCTGGGACTTCGGCGACGGAGCGACTGCTACCGGGGCGACGGCGAGCCACACGTATAGCGCCGACGGAACTTACACCGTCACCCTGACCGTCACCGACGACGACGGTGCCACCGGCTCGGAGTCCAAGTCCGTGATGGTTAGCTCAGGAGACTCGGGGGGCGACCTAACCCTCACCGGCTCCAGCGTCAACAACGGCTCCACCTGGACGGCAACAGCCACCCTCAGCGGGCCGGAGGGGTCGTCGACCTCGGGGAATTGGAACACGGGAGCGGACGGTGGCTGTACCATCAAGAGCGAGGCGAGTTCCTGCTCGTTCTCGCTGTCGGGTATCCCCAAGCGGGTGTCGTCGGTGACCTACACCGACTCCAGCGACTCCACACTGACAGTGACCATCTCCAAACCCTGAGCGACCGAGGGACCCCGGGCATGGTCCCGGGGCCTCGTCGCGCCTGTACATATCGTGCGTCACATAGCGGCTTCATAACCAGATCAGGAGCTTCGAGATAGCGGCGTAAGAGAGTGTCGGTGGCGATTAATGGGTTCGACTTGGAAGCCCTCCGTTGTCAACCATCGCGATGTTTCTCGAGCCCGTCGAGGATCAGGTCGAGGCCGAACTCGAATTCGATGGCATATTGGTCTGGTGAGGTGACGTGCTCGGTGGCCATCTCCACCAGGTGGGGGTACTCGTCGAGCGGGAGCGTTTCAGCGGTGGCCCGGCTCGCAGACTTCTCGTCGGTAGGGAAGGGCAGGCTCAGCTCTTGAACCACGAAGCCATAGATGTAGCTGTCGAGAAGCCAGAAGGCATGAGCGGCCAACTCGATGGAGAAGCCCCCACCCCGGAGGCTTCCGATCACCGCGTCGGTGTACCGCAAGGCGGCGGGGCCCATCGCGTTTCGTGACTCGAGCATTCCGATTGCCCAAGGATGGCCCGTGAGAACCCGTCGGGCAGAGTTTGCACGTTGTCGCATGGCCGTCTTCCAGTGAGTTCCGGGGGAGGGGAGGTCGATCTCACCGACGACGATGTCGATGATCCCGTCCAGGATCTGGTCCTTGCTGGCGACATGCTTGTAGAGCGACATCGCTTCAACACCCAGGTGTTCGCCCAGCCGACGCATGGTCAACGATTCCAGGCCACCCTGGTCGGCGACGGCAACGGCGGCATGCAACACCCGTTCTTGACTCAGCGGGGCCCGCGCCGATGAATTGGACCCGGTTTCGCTCTTCATTGCGTGTTCTCCTGGCGGTCTCCAAGACTAATCACTTGACAGCTTACTAAGTAACCCGTAGGATTACTAAGTAAGCCAAGAGAAACAGGAGAATCAAATGAATGCTAAGTCTGCCCTGAGACCACCGAAGCCAAATCGACAACCTCTGGAGGACAAGCCCGTACCCGTGCGGTTGAAGTTGTCTGCACTATGGGCGTCTGTCATGTTCCTCTATGTGTACGTCGACATTTTCATGTTCTACAAGCCGGGAACGATCGAGGACATCCTGGTGGGCCGGGTATGGGAGTTCGACATCAGTCAAGGCTGGGCCTTAGGGGCTCTGGCGCTCATGACATTTCCGAGTCTGATGGTGTGCGTGTCTCTGCTGGCAAAGGCTCGTACGGCCCGCTGGGTCAACATCGTGGTCGCTTCACTGTTCGCTCTCGTGACGATTGGGGGCACCGTAGGAGAGACGTGGGCCTTCTACTGGTTCGGCTCGGCTGTCGAGTTGGGGCTGCTCGTGCTTATCATCCGGTACGCTTGGACCTGGCCCGCAAGCGTTCCGACCTCCGGGATCGAGCGGGAATCCTCGCCTGGCCCCGTCCAACCCGCCATCGTTCGTTAGGCCAGTCCAGCCGCGACCTCGTCGCGTCACACACCATGACAACCCGGCCCGTACGCCTTGGAAGCGACCTCTCGCAAGTCCGGCGTGCGGGCCGATGTCGTCGACCTTGACTGCTCGTCTCGGGCGACGCTCATGGACTCACGGCAATCTCAGGTTTACCGAGCCTCAGAGTCTCCTTTCTCATCTGTCACCGAGGTGGTAAATTAGTTAGCCATGCTAACTAATTCCTCGCTAGCGGAGCGTCTGAGGGTTGCGGTGGGGCGGCTGGCACGGAGGCTCCGGCAACAGTCTCTGGGCGGCCTCACCCCTTCGCAGTCTGCAGTTCTCTCATCACTCGACCGTCGCGGGCCGATGTCGATGAGCCGGCTTGCCAAAGTCGAAGCGATCTCCCGACCTTCCGCCACGGGCATTGTCTCCCGTCTCATCGACAAGGGACTCATCGTCAGGAGCGATGACCCCGAGGACGGGAGGTCGGCGATAGTCGCCATCACTCCGGCCGGCTCTGAGTTGCTCGAACAGCGCAGGCAGGAGCGGACCGCTTTCCTGGCGCAGCGGATCGAGTCGCTGTCAGACGAGGAGCGACTCGTGCTGGCGAAGGCGGCAGAGCTCATCGAGCGGATAACCGCCGAAGGATGACCGCCCCCGGAGCGTTGCTTCGACGCACTTTCGCAGCGTTTGCGGTCCACAACTTCCGGCTCTACTTCGGAGGTCAGGTGGTGTCGGTCTCGGGCACCTGGATGCAGAGGGTCGCCCAATCGTGGCTGGTTCTGGAGCTGACCGGTAGTGGTGCGGCCGTCGGTGCCCTCACCGCCGTCCAGTTCCTGCCGATACTGCTGCTCGCCCCGACGGGTGGGCTGGTCGCCGACCGGATGGACAAGCGGCGAGTGCTCTACATCAC
>JBBDHT010000038.1:0-4241 GCA_040880765.1 Acidimicrobiia bacterium
TCGCTCCCGAGTCGGGGCGCCCCACCTCGGCGACAAGGGCAGCGGTGTCGATCGCGCTGCCACCGACGCTGACCCTGATTGATTGCTGGAGCCCATCCATAGAATCAGGATATATGACACCCGACGGTTCCGACGTACCACCACCCGAAGAGGACTTTTACGTCACCTACGACCACGACGAAGACGACCGGGAACAAAGGCCCAAAAGGCCCGTGGATGCATGGACAATCGTGCTCGGCATCTTCGGTGGTGTCCTGTTGGGAACGGGAGTAACTTTCGCCGTGCTCGGCTTCACGGGAGTATTTACCGAGCCAACCGTCCCCACCATCCCACCGGCACCGACTCTCACCGCGCCACCGCCAACTGCCTCCCCTCCCCCGATCATCGACAGCTCCACCGTGGCCGCGGTTGCCGAACGGGCGATTCCCTCGATCGTGACCGTGGAGGTCTCCGGGTTTCTCGGCACCGGGGGCGGAAGCGGCGTCGTCTATGGCGATGACGGGTACATCGTGACCAACAACCATGTCATAGCCAGGGCATCGTCAATTGCAGTCGTCTTCTCCGACGGCGCCCGCTTTCCTGCCGAGGTGGTGGGGGCAGACCCTCTGACCGATCTCGCAGTGCTGAGAGTCGACCGCGAGGATGTCACCTCGATCGACATCGGGACATCGGAAACCGTCCAGATCGGCCAAACGGCAATCGCTGTCGGCAACCCACTGGGCCTCGTCGGAGGACCAAGCGTCACTTCCGGGATCGTCAGCGCTCTCGACCGTTTCCTCGACGTCGAAGCCGGCACCCGCCTTTACGGCCTGATTCAGACCGATGCCCCGATCACGAGAGGGTCGAGCGGCGGTGCCCTGCTCGATGGCAACGCCCGGTTGATTGGGATCACCACCGCAATCGCGGTCAGCGACGTCGGTGCCGAGGGGTTGGGATTTGCCGTTCCCATCGACATTGCCGCCGGGGTCATCGCCGATCTGATCGACGACGGTGAGGTCGCTCACGCCCTTCTCGGGATCCAGGGAGAGACAGCGTTTGCGACGCGAGATGGCGCAGGGTTCCCGGTCGGAGTCCTCGTCACCGACATGCTCGGCGACTCGGCTTTCGAGGCTGCGGGAGGCCAACTCAACGACGTGATCGTCTCCATCGACGGCTTCGGCATCGATACCCTCGATGAGCTTCTCACCCGGATCCGGTTTCTGCGGGCCGGCGAGGTGGCCACGGTTGCCATCCTCAGGGGCGACGCACAACTCGAGCTTGAAGCCACAATGGGGTTACTTGAATCATGAGCGATGACATCTTCTCCAAGCTCTTCGAGCTGTTCGACCAGCCGGGCCCGATCAACTGGAAGCTCGCCGCCGAAGTGGCGAGGAGCATCACCGGCGACCGGGTGCCAGTGGAGCCGTGGGCAGCGGAGGAGTACCGGGAGCTGGCCCGGCTCATCGAGTACCGGCTGGAGCCCATTTCGCCTTTCCGGATCACGCCGGCGCCCGACGTGACCCCGGTCGACCCCAGGGAGTGGGCAGAGACCCATCTGGAGAATTACGGGCGTGTAGTCGAGCCCTTCGGCGACTCGGTCACCGGTGAGGGGCCGGCAGCCCCACTGATGGCTCAGCTCAAGCCGGCAATGATCGGCCTCCAGGTGGGATCACTCGTCGGGTCGCTATCGACGTGGTGTGTCGCGACGTTCGACGCGGGCATCCCTCCCGACCGTCCCGGCGATCTCGCGATCATCGCCCCCAACGTGGACAAGCTCATCGCGAACACCGAAGTTGACGAGAAAGAGGTACGTCTTTGGGTCGTCGCCAACGAAGTGGCGTTCCGTGCGGTCAGCGATATCCCCTGGATCCAGGACCATCTCGCCCGACTGGTTGAACGTTACGCCGAGGCAGTGAAGATCGACCCGACCCAGCTCAGCGGTCTGATGATGGGCGGAAGCGACCCTGCTGCGATCGAGGCTGCCATCGAAGAGGCGGGCGGCATCGAACAGCTGATCGGCGGCGAGGAGGCCGAAGCGCCACGTCTCGAGCTGGAAGCGTTTCTCGGAGCGATCACCGGTTGCGCCCGGCTGCTGTCCCGACGCAGCACGGCCGAACTCTCCCCCAACTTCGACCGCATCTCGAAAGACCGCGACCAACTCCGGGAATCAGATCTCGATGCCACACCCGGGCTGGTCGGAGTGGGGGCGGTTCCTCCGGAAGTGACCAATCTCGGGGACGCTTTCAATCAGGAAGTGGAGCGCCGCTACGGCGACGACGCTCTGGTGACTCTCTGGGCAGACCCGACCCGGATGCCCACCGCTGCCGAGTTGAGGGATCCCACTGCATGGGCCGCCAGAGTCCTCCTCGACGGTTGGACGGCTCAGTAGAGCGTCAGCCGAAGAGGCTTCGCCAGAGCCTGCGGAAGAAGCCTGCATCGTAAGGAGAGGGAAGACCCTCGAGGACTGATTCGTGCATGTCCGGCGGAAGATCACCGATCAGGGCCATTCCCCCGCCCTGCACCGGCCACGTGTATGTGACCTGGCCGGGAGTGAACTGTCGCAGATATCTGTTCCCGTCGACGATGTGCTCGACACCGCCGTCGAGCACAATCTCGACGTTGCTCTCGAACACTGCGAACGAGAAGAAGCCGTCGGAGTAATAGCCGAAGGTGAGACCTGCCTCGTCGACATAGGCATCGAGCAGGGCAAACCCTCCGAGGTCTGAGGGAAAATCACTTGTGTCGATTACCGTGAGGGGCTCCGCTAATTCGGGGTCGATGACGGGCCAATCGGGAGCCTGCGGGTCGTAAGCAACAAACCTCCGCTCACAATACGAATCTCCATCGCCGTCGAAGGTCGTCACACTCAGCAGTACACCTGTTTCCCTGTCGACCACCAACTCTGCGCGTGGCAGGTCGCCGTCGAGAAGGGCGTATCTCGTCGACATCCTCCCTAGATATGAGACCTCTTCTCTCTCCTCTACCACGTAGATGCTTTCCACCGTTTCGGACTCTTCGCCGGTCACAGCGGCGCTCTCGACTGGCGAGTCATCCGACTGCACAACCCATCCGCCGTACCCCGACCACACTCGCGGGCCTGCTTCGCTCATCCCGCCGTAGCGCACCTCGCCGCCACGTTGCTCGAGCTCGATAAGGGCATCCCGAGCGCCATCAGGAGTGGAGCAGCTGATCAGCTGTTCTGCGGAATAAGAAGCCGATCGCGACTCTTCGAGCAGCTCTTCGAGATCGGCGGCGACGGCGATCCCCTGCGGGACCATCAGCGCCAGGACCACAATGAGCAACCGTCTCATTCGGGGATCTCGGTGATGTCGGGAAGGATCACTTTTGCCGGCCCGAAGGCGGGGTCGAGGGAGACACGGGCGGCAAAATGGGAGTTCAGGTCGTCGGCCGAGATAGTGGTCGCAGGTGGGGTGACAAGAGCGGCTATGGCGATGACGACGATGACCACAGCTGCCGCGGCGCTGGCCCAGAATCCACGGTTTCGGTGAAGGGGTATCACCTCGCCATAGCCGGGCACCAGATCGGCCGGAACCTCCATCACGGGTAGCGACCGGACCGCCCCCCTGACCTCCTGGATCTCGATCAGCTCATCGGAGCAGCGCCCGCATTCGCCGAGGTGCTGGAACAGGCTCCGGAGATCGTCGCCACGGAGTTCACCATCGAGATAGGCGCTGATCAACTCGCCGGAGTGCCTCATGACAGGCTCTCCCGGAGCATCCTGCGCCCGCGGTGGATTCGGCTCCTGACGGTCCCCACGGGAACTGCGACCGCCGCTGCGATCTCGTCGTAGCTGAGCCCGACCACATCACACATCACAACCGCCTCCCGGAACTCGACCGGAAGTTTGAGAAGAGCTTTCTGGATGTCGTCACCGAGATTGACCCGGGCGTATTCGACGTCGGCACCAGGCGATTGGGCAAGGCTCCAGCGGTCGATCTCTTCCGGTAGCGGTGCTGTTGGTCGCCGATTCTCCTTGCGAATCCCGTCGAGAAAGGCGTTCCGTGTGATCCGCCACAGCCAGCCTTCGAAGCTGCCGGGCTGATACTGCTCGAGGCCTTTGCGGACCCGGAGCAGAACCTCCTGGACGAGGTCGGAGGCATCGTTGGGATTGCCGGTGAGGCGATAGGCAAAGTTGTAGATCTTCCGTCCGTAAACACGAGCGACTTCTTCCCAGGTCAGTGGTGCAGATTCAGTCACTAACTATTCACCCCCATGAACGCCACCGGAGGTGGATAGGTTCC
>JBBDHT010000039.1:0-15936 GCA_040880765.1 Acidimicrobiia bacterium
GCACTAGCGATGGAGGCTCCGGCGGAGGAACTCGATGATGTCGCCGACGCGGTTTTCGAAGGGAGCCAGGTCACTGTGAGCGGCGTCGGCCACTACCAGAGTTTCGGCGGTGGGATGGGCTGCGGCAAGCTCATAGAGGCTGTCGATGGAGACGACCGTGTCGTCGGCGCCGTGTACGAGCATCACCGGTGCTTGGACGAGGCCGATACGATTGCGCGGGGCGAAAGCATCGAACCGATACCCGATGATGCGTTGTATCGCTGCGAGGATGAGGGTGAGCACAGGCTTAGGGATGCTCGTCATCTGCCTGCGCATCATGTCCCCCGGGTGGGCAGGTGCCGAGATCGAAACGACGGCGTCTAGTTTGTCACCCCGGGAGGCGCTGAGAATGGCGGCTCCGGCACCGACCGAGTGGCCGATGACACCGACCGACGACACTTCCGGATGAGCCTGAAGCCAATCCACTGCGACTTCGAGGTCCTCGGCGAAGCGTGGCATAGAGGTGAATTTGTCGTGTTCGGAGAGTCCGTGGTTGCGGGCATCGAGGAACAGTGCGTGGAACCCGGCCCGGTGGAAGTGGGGGGCGAGCGGTAGCATCAGGGCCGCGTTGCCACCCCATCCGTGCAAGACGATCACCGCCGGGGCCCGGTCCTCAACCGGGATGAACCAACCGTGCAGCAGGGTTCCGTTGACGCTCTCGAGCCACACCCGCTCCTCAGGCAATCCGAGATCTCTTGGAGTCTGTCTGGCATCTCGCTGTGGAGGCGCGAATGCGCGCTTCAAGATCCGTGGAGCCGCGTAATACGTTCCGGCCGCAATCCCGACAGGCAACCAGACCCACCGATTCACCGCACCCAGGCTCGCCGTCATGGTGTTCTGCTGACTCTTCATTCCGGACGGGCTACCTGCCTCAGCCCGGCTCCCAATACGTCAAAGCAATGCGCGATGTGGTCGGGGAGCCGCGAGCGGCCGTCATTGGTGAGCCAGCGACGCAGCGAAGCACGCATTGCCGCCAGGGCAGCACCGGCAATGAGCCTCGGGCGGACATCCCCGGGGTCGTCGCGGCCGAGCCAATCGGCGAGGACCTCGGCGATCGCCTCCTCCCAGGTTGTCTGCAGCTGAAGGTTGCGGGCGGCCACCGACGGTGTTGCCTGGATGATCCGGAAGCGCCGCACCAGGTGCTCTCGTTCGGTTTCGTAGTCCGCCCCAACGGCCAAGAACGCGCCGCGTAGGGCACGCCACGGTGCCTGGTCGTCCGGACTGGCCTTCAACGCCGCCACGATCTGTTCCAACCGTGTCGCGTAGTCGGCGAGGGCCACGTCTTCTTTTGATGGGAAGTAGTGGAAGAAAGTCCGCGGGGCAATCTCAGCGGCGGCGGCGATGTCGTCGATCGTCGTCCCGTCGAAGCCCCGCTCTTCAAACAACCGGAGCGCAGCCTGCTCGATGCTACGACGGGTGCGTTGCTTCTTGAGTTCGCGGTGACTGCTGGATTGGCCCATCTTTTCGATCATGCCACATTAGTGCGTATACTGCAAACTTGCAGGGGCAGCAGTATTGCGTACAATGCAACTAGACCGCACCATAAGGAGAACTCTTGCTCACCCGACTCGGACATTTCGCCTCATCTCATCCTTGGCGCTATGTCACCGCGTGGCTCGCGACGGCGGCAATCCTCGCCGGTGCCGTGTTCAGTGTCGGCCCTGCGTTCATCTCCAACATCACCGCACCGGCGTCTGAAGCCAGTGAGGGTCTCGACATGCTCGCCGCCGAGTTCCCCGCCGCCGGGGGAGACTCAGGAACGATCGTGTTCAAGGCAGACCAGGGCGTCACCGATCCCGAGATTCGGCCGGCCATGGCTGAGCTATTCGAAGCGACCAAGGACATCGAGGGCGTCGTCAACGTCTTGAGTCCCTACTCGCCCATGGGCGCAGGCCAGATTTCCACAGCAGGAGAGAGCGCAGGGAATGTGGCCTTTGCCCAGCTCGTGCTCGAAGCGGGTACCACCACAGATGACGGAGCAACGATCGGTAACGAGATCGCTGACCTCTCCCCTGACATCGAAGGGCTCGAGATCGCGCTAGGAGGGGATATGTTCCGTCATCGCGAACCGCCGAACTCCGAGATGCTCGGCCTCGCGTTCGCCATTCTCGTTCTGATTCTCTCCTTTGGCTCGGTGCTCGCCATGGGTCTACCGATAGCGACCGCGCTCGCTGGGGTCGGCACCGGCGTGCTGGCAACGGCTCTTTTGAGCAACCTCATCGAGATGCCCGATTTCGCCGCGACTATCGGGATCATGATCGGCCTCGGTGTGGGTATCGACTACGCCCTATTCATTGTGACCAGATATCAAGAGCACCTCAACGTCGGAGAGTCGGTTGCGGGATCCATAGCCGCATCCCTCGACACGGCCGGGAGGGCGGTCCTCTTCGCCGGGGTCACTGTCGTCGTCTCACTTCTCGGCATGCTGCTCATGGGTGTCTCCTTCGTCACGGGGCTGGCGCTTGCCGCCGCCACCACCGTCCTGCTCACCATGGTCGCGTCGGTGACCCTCCTCCCCGCCCTCATCGGTCTCGCAGGCAATCGCATCCAGATCACTCGTTGGGGAGGCCTCATCGGCTCACTCCTGGTTGCGATTGCTCTCGGGGGTGTAGCCCTCGATATCGCTGTGCTGCGGTTCGCTGCCGTGATTGCCCTCCTCGTTGTCATCGCCGGCCGGTTCCAGGGCCCGCTCAAGAAGATCATCAATCTGACAACTGCCAAGCCCACCGAGAAGACAGTCCCCTACCGGTGGAGCCGGTTCGTCCAGAGGCGGGCAGTCATCATCACGATCTCGGCAACGTTGCTCCTCATGGTCGTTGCCTTCCCCGTGTTCTCGATACAGCTGGGGTTTGCCGATGCCGGAAACGACCCGGAAGGAACCACGACCAGACAGGCATACGACCTGCTCGAAGAAGGGTTCGGTCCCGGAGCCAACGGACCGCTCATCCTCGTCACCGAACTCCCCGCTGACACCAACCTGATGGCGCTGCAGGCGGTGACCACGACCCTCCAACAGGTCGAAGACGTCGCCCAGGTCTCACAAGGCATCCCGAACGATCCGCAACAGCCGACGGCGGTGCTGTGGCAGGTAACCCCGGCGACGTCCCCTCAGGATCAGGCGACTTCCGACCTCCTCCACACGCTGCGTGGCGACGTTATTCCCCAGATCAACGACACGATAGGGACAGATATCCTGGTCACCGGTCCTGTCGCCGCTAACGTCGACTTCTCCGACTACCTTTCCCAGCGAATCTGGTACTTCTACGGCGCAGTCCTGCTCATCTCGTTCCTATTCTTGATGGCGGTGTTCCGCTCGGTGCTGGTACCACTGAAAGCGGTCGCGATGAACTTGCTCGCCATCGGTGCCGCCTATGGAATCGTCGTTGCCGTGTTCCAGTGGGGATGGGGTGGATCCTTGCTCGGCATCGAACCCGGACCCATCGAACCGTTCATCCCGATGATGCTGTTCGCGATCGTGTTCGGGCTCTCGATGGACTACGAGGTGTTCCTGATGACACGGATCCGTGAGGAGTACGACCACACCGCAGACAACAGCCAGGCGGTGGCAGACGGGCTCACAGCAACCGCGCGAGTCATCACCGCGGCTGCCCTGATCATGGTCTTCGTGTTCGCCAGCTTCGTGCTCGAGGACATCAGGACCGTCAAGATCCTCGGATTGGGCCTCGCAGCAGCGGTCGCCATCGACGCAACCGTGGTGCGGATGCTGTTGGTACCAGCGACCATGGAGCTCCTGGGCGACAAGAACTGGTGGATCCCCCGCCAGCTAGACCGAATCCTCCCCAACTTGGTCGTCGAGCCCAGCCATTCGGCGAAGATCCCGCAGCAACCGCATACCGTCGAAGTCGCTCAGTAGTCCGACGGTATGACGTCGTAGTCCGAGGGTATGACGTCACTGCGCTGGCGACAAGAACAGGACCGGGAGCCGACACGAGAGAACACGAAATCTTCGCAGCGGCACGATACTAAGCCCCCCAGCCGTGACGTTTGGCGTGTTCCTCGAATATCAAGCGCAGTTGGTCGGGATCCTCAATGTTGCTGTGGGGGATGGGTGGGTCGGCCCGGATCGCTTCGATGGGTACGCCAAGAGCTTCCTCGAAACGCTCACCGGTTCGTCGATACAGGGATCGGTGCTTCTTCTGGCGCCAGACAACCACCACGCCATCGAAGGGGCCGGCCGTGCCATGAGCAACTAGGTCGAGAGCCTCAGGCGGCGCCTCGGTCCGGGTTTCACCGGTGGCCGCCAGACCTCCTCGGGTCATGAACTCGAGCATGATCGCCAGGCGATCCTCGGCGTCCTTCAGGGACTGAGCCTCGGTCCATGTCAACCCGTAGTCCGGTCGGAGGACGGGCATCATGAGATGAAACTCGGTCGGCTGCTCCTCGGCGAGCCGGTACAGGTGATCAAAGACCGTCGGCCCTGCCAATGTGTGCAACATCGCTACGAGCAACCTCCGCCGACCGGGCCCCTCTGTCACTCTCACCGACTGGTTTTGCCCACCCATCGGGTGCTCTCCCTTCGCAATCGGCCTTTGCCGCGCAACCTCCGCCTGTGAGCATCGGTTTTCGGCGATGATATGTCACCGGAGCAGACGAAACCAACTCGAATCTCTTTTGAGCGTTGAGAGTCTGGGTTGTTCAACCAGCAAGAGGCAGGGTGACACGAAAAATGGACCCGTGTCCGGAACCCGGGGAGGTGGCGGTGACGTCGCCGCTGTGAGCGCGGGCGGTGGTGAGACCTAGGCCTCTGCCTGAGGGCCTGTGGTTCCCCCACCGCGTTGAGCTACGAGGACGCGCCGTGAGTGGTTGAGCGATTCAGCGAGAAACGCGAGGACTGCAGCCAGAGCCGTTGAGGGCCCGCCGGAGGACGTGTCGAGACGTCCCGGTTCCGCGGATATTCCGCGAGGACGGAATGGGGCGCGAAATGACGCATATCAATCACAAGGGTGTAATTCTCATTTCCCCAGGTCACAATATATATTGAGTGACCACGATGAACAACGAGCACCTTGCCTTCAAATGAGTTACATCGGGGGATGACCCGAGCCCCTGTTTGGTTGGCCCTGTCGGTCCTGGTGTGGTCGGGTGTTGCCTGGGGTGGGCGGATCGGTTTGCTCACTGAGGCCGACGGGTGGTCCGATCTGATTCGGATCGGCGGGTCGCTCCTCCTCGGACTGGCCACCGCGGTGGCCCTTTTCGTACCGTCGCTGCGGGTGAGGTCGGCGCCGTTGTTCTATTCGTTCGCTATCTGGACCGTTGTCCTGTGGCTGCGGAGCATGGTGGTCAATTGGTCAGGGTCGGGGAATCTCCCGTTCAAACTGGTCCACACAATCCTCGCAGCAGGCTTTTTCATCCTCGCCTACCTGGTCTGGCGATACGCCCGCGAGTCCGGTCGGAGTAGCAGAGGGTCTAGCCCTGCCCGGTCTGGCGCCTAGGCGCTCCTGGCAAAGACCCGGGCGTCGATCGCCCTGGCCCGGCACTGCTGGCCCACCCGGTAATTGGGGCGGGAGCCGATCCGCGAGCGCACCCTCACCCCTCCCGCCATGGCCAGGGTGATCAGCTGGTCGTGGCCGAAGTATTCGATATCGGCGACGGCGGCGTTTGGCGTCTCACCCACTGAGATCTGGACGTCTTCGGGGCGGGTCATCACCGCCACCGGGCCGGAGAGGTCGGTGGCGAACCTCCCCAGGACGGTGTCGACAAAACCCCCGACCGCGTCGGATTCGAGCACGTCGGCATCGCCGAGGAAGGTCGCCACCCATTCGTTGACCGGGTTTGTGTAGAGATGGGCCGGGGTGTCCGCCTGCAGCACCCTGCCGTCTCGCATAACAGCCACGATGTCGGAGGTGGCCAGGGCCTCTTCCTGGTCATGGGTGACGAAGACGGCGGTGGTCCTCGCTTCGGTGAGGATCACTTTCAGCTCCCGCCTGACCCGGTCCCGGAGGGCGGCATCGAGATTAGAGAACGGCTCATCGAGAAGGATCACATCGGGCTTCGGGGCCAGAGCCCGCGCCAGCGCAACCCTCTGCTGCTGGCCGCCGGACAGCTCCCCGGGCATCCTGCTGCCGAGACGGCCGAGCCCGACCAACTCCATCACCTCGTCGACCCGGCGACGGTTCTCGCCTCTGGGCAGGCCGTAGGCAATGTTCTTACGGACCGACATGTGCGGGAAGAGCGCGTAGTCCTGAAACACCATCCCCACCCGCCGTTTGTCCGGGGGCACGAAGGTGTCGGCATCGAGGACACGGCGGCCCCGGATCTCCACCACGCCTGCAGCCTTCTCGAACCCGGCGATGACCCGCAGCGCGGTTGTCTTTCCGCACCCGGAGGGACCGAGGAGGGTGACCACACTCCCCACCCAGACGTCGAGGCTGAAACCGTCGAGAGCGACGGCGTCCTCATAGGACTTCGTCAGGTCACGGGCCCGGATGGCAAGTTGGTCAGTCGCTGAGTTCACGTGTCATCACCAAAAACAATGGAACTATTGATACTGCGATCAGGGCGATACCGGACAAGCTTGCCCTCGTCAGGAAACCTTCGCCAGTCGCGCTCCAGATCCGGACTGCCAGGGTCTCGAATTCGTTGGGCCTGAGCAGGAGTGTCGCCGGAAGCTCCTTGATGACTCCGATGAAGACGAGGGCGGCGCCGGCCAGCAGCCCGGGAGCGATGAGAGGAATGGTCACCCGGAACAGGGTCGAGATCTGGCCATGCCCCAGGCCGCGGGACGCCTCTTCCAGGTAGGGGTTGAACCGCCGGATCGAGTCCTGGGTGCTGCTCATCGATTGCGCCAGAAACATCACCACGTATGCGGCGATCAAGAGGTACACGGTTTGATAAAGAGGTCGGGCCCAGGCCAGGGCGAAGCCCACGACGGCAACGCCCACTGTGATGTTGGGGAGGGCATAGGTGCCCCATACGGCCGACTCCGCCCATCCGCTGAGCCGCGAGCTCTGCCGTGCCGTGACCATCGCCACAGGAATCGAAATTGCGGCGGCGAACGTGGCGGCAACGAGGGCGACTGTGAGTGATCGGCCGATCTCGGGCCATATTGAGAGGATGGTCTGACCGGCAGAGAGACCGCGGGTCAGCCAGTAAGTCAGGACACCCACCGGGATCACCAGGCTCAGCGTGACGATCGTCGCCAGGAAACCGGTGGCGAGCCTTCTCTGTCCCTTGCTCAGGTCGGTCTGCTGGCGCTCTTTTTGTGGCCTGGTCTTGTGGTATTGGGCGCGGCCCCGGGTGCGCCGCTCGGCGATCAGGATCACGATCGCAAACGCCATGAGAATCGCGGACAGGGTCCCGGCGGGGCGCCTGTCGATCTGGCCCTGGTACAGGGTGAAGATTGCCCGGGTGAATGTGTCGAACCGGAGCAGTGACACGGCTCCGAAGTCGGACAGGGTGTAGAGACCCACCATCAGACCTGCCGAGACGAGCGCCGGCCTCAGCTGGGGGACGGTGACCGTGAAGAAGGCTTTGAGCCGGGACGAGCCGAGGCCCACTGCTGCTTCTTCTGTCGCCGGGTCGATCAATTGCAGGCCAGGGGTGACGATGAGGTGCGCCATCGGAGCGAGGAAGATGGCGAGGGCGAGCCATGCCCCGACGAATCCGTAGGGAGTGGGGATCTGCACGCCGAGGACTCTGGCGAACATCCCACCGGGCCCGGTTGCCCCGATGATCGTGAGTGCGGCCACGTATGACGGGATAACCAGGGGGAGGGCCGCCAGGATCATCCAACCGCGTCTGAACCGGATCGTGGTTCGCGTGGTTATCCATGCGGTTGCCGTCCCGATGGCCAGGGCCGTGATTGTGACCGCGGCGGTCAGCAGGAGAGTGTTGAGGAACAGCTCGAACAGGCGGTCGGCGGGGAGCATTACTCCGCTGCCCCGGCTCAGTACCTGCCAGAGGAGGCTGATCGGTGGGATCGCCACCGGGATCAGCACCAGGATTGCTGCGGTCCACCACCCGCGGGAAAGGGCGCGCTGCTGGCGCGCCCCTTCCCTGGCAGGCGGTGCGGCGACCGTCAAATCACACCAGGCCGGCTTCGCTCACCAGTCGGGTTGCGATGTCGAGGGTGTCGGCAAGGCGGGACAGGTCGATGTTCGGGGCATTGATGTCATCAAGTGACGGCAGGTTGGGGTCGGTTGCCGCTCCCGTGAGCGAGAACTCGTTGGTCTCATTCACGAAGTAGTCCTGGGCGGAGTCCGAAAGCAGAAACTCGACGAACTGTGCTGCGGCGTCTGGCCTCCCTGAAGCCGAGAGCACCCCGGCACCAGCCGGCATCACCAGTGTTCCGACGTCTCCGGCGGGGATGAACCAGTTCTCCGCACCGTTCCCCGCTCCCTCATCCAGGAGCCGGAGCAGGTAGTAGTGGTTGACCAGTCCACTTCCGATCTCACCGGCATCCACGGCGGCGACGATAGGGCTGTTCCCCTCAAAGTAGGTCGGCTGGGCCGCGGCGAGACGTTCTAACCAGTCGAGGGTGGCGTCCTCGCCGCGCTCGAGGACCATGGCCGCGACGAAGGCGAGGAACGACCCGTTGGTTGGGGCAACCCCGAGGTCGCCGACCCAATCGGGGTTGTCGACGACGTCGTCGATGGTCTGGGGCAGTGCCTTGGTGGTATCGGCGTCGTGGATGAACACTCTGACCCGGCCCGACGTGCCCACCCATTTCCCGTCGACGTCGCGGAACCTCTCGTCGACAAGATCAAGGGTGGAGTCGTCCAGTTCGGCCATCAGGTCTTTGACCGAGCCCAGCGATGCGGGATCCTGGGCGTAGAAGACGTCGGCGTCGGTGGTGTCGCCCTCGGCGAGGAGGGTGGCGGCCAACTCGGTGGAGCCTGCATAGCGGACCTGGACCTCGATACCCGTCTCCTCGGTGAATTCGTCGAACAGAGGTTGTACCAGTTCTTCGCTCCTCCCCGAATAGATGACAAGAGGACCTTCCGCATCCCCCGAGCCCGACCCGCAGGCGGTGAGGACAAGAGCACCTGCAACAAGCAGTGAGACCAACCGTTTCATTCGACTCTCCATTATCGTTAGCTACCGAATGAATCTGGAATGTATTAGCACTATCCGTGTAGTGCAAATTATTTCACAAGCTTTTTGCACTGTGCCAGAGGGTTCGTTTTCCGCAACCTCTTGCACGCCGTGGCATCCCACCACCTTGCACTGTGCACCAGGGTTCGATCTTCGCACCCCTGTGCACTGTGCAAAGATCCGGTGTGGATCGTCTTGTAGTCGAGACGTTCGTTGCACTGTGCACGAAGGTTCGGTTTCAACACCCGTGTGAACTGTGCAGACCGGGGACAGAGGGGTTGACTCGTCTCAGATGGTGTGACAACGCTACGAACATGGTGGGTGACCTCTCGACGATCAACAAGCTGGCGGCACGGCAGTACGGGGTCTTCAACACCGCGCAAGCACGCCGGGCAGGCTTTGACAAGAGTGCCGTACGACGGAGAAAGGAATCGGGGGCGTGGGTTCAGCTGGCTCCGACCGTCTACGCGGTTGCATCGGCGCCGCCCAAATGGGAGAGGCAGGTCGCTGCAGCGGTGCTCAGTCGACCGAAGGCACTCGTTGCTGGGGTGACGGCGGCCTACCTGCACAAATTCCCCGGTGTCACGCGACAGAAGCCGGTGATATTGGTTCCCGAAACCTCCAACGCGAGATCCGATTTGGCTCGTGTGATCCGGCATCGTCGTTTCGATGAGATCCGGACGGAGCGTGTCGACGCTTTTCATGTCACATCGGTGGAGGAGACGGTTGTTCTCATGGCCCGAGATATCGATCACCCGTCACTTGAGTCGTTGTTTGACAATGTGCTGATCTCGCGAGCGCTGTCACTCCGAGAGCTCGACGAAGTGCTGCTCCGCGAGTGCGACTCTCGCCAGCCCGGTGTGTCTCTGGTCCGTCACCTGGCCGCAGACCGCAGTCCCGGTGCTCCGATTGTCGATGGGTCGTACCTCGAAAGGCTCGTCGAATCGATGTTTCGCAAAGCCGGTCTTTCCGGCTGGACGCGGGAGTATCCGTTCACGATTCGAAACCGAGCAGCTCGCGTGGACTTCTACTTCCCTGCATGCCTCCTGGTCGTTGAGGCGGACGGAAGGTCCTGGCACATGCGGAGCAAAGATTTCGAGTTTGATCGGCAGCGGGACAACGAGCTGGCCGAGCGCGGGATCCAAGTCGTGCGATTCACCTATCAGATGCTCGATCGGACACCCGACCAATGCGTCACCAGTATTCGCAAGACGATCGAAGCTCGGTCCCGAATGGTTCGGGTTTGAGCTTGGTGCACTGTGCCAGAGGGTTCATTTTCCGCAACTTCTTGCACGCCGTGGCAATCCACCACTTTGCACTGTGCCGAAGGGTTCGATATCCGCACCCCTGTGCACTGTGCAACGGGATAAGAGGCAGGCGTCAGCCAACGAGGAGCGGGATCTCTAATTCGCGGGGATCGAGACCGCCGTGGTAGGCGTGGAGTCTTTTGTCGAAGCCACGGGGGAGCAGGACGAGCCCATTCGGGGCGATCAGCACCCTGGCCCCGGATCGCTCCAGCGCGGCGGGGGAAGGGTCGGGGCCGAACAGCACTGATGGCTCGGCGAGGCTGCCCCCGGTCAGGTCGACCAACGCTGCAGCCTGATCGTCGTCGCACCAGAGGTGGATCCCGCGCGGGTCGCCGGCAAAGCGGAGGTTGTCGAAACGGGGATCGCGAATCAGCAGTTTCTGCTCGTCGCTGTAATCGACCAGGCCGTGGTCGGCGGTACCAACCAGTACCGCTCCAGGCGGCAGGCGGCGGGTGAGTTCGTCCCAGATCCGGGTGGCGATTGCGATTGCCTCGGTGAACTCGGCGGATTCGAGCCCGAATACGTGCCCGGCGAAGTCGACCTGCGGGACGTAGGTGAAGATGAGCCTACCGGGCTCGGCGGCGAGCTGGGTAGTGGCGTCGATCATGTCGTCGACACCCCAGATCCCCTCGAAGCGTGCTCCGCGGTACAGGGCGCGGGTAAGGGGTGTAGCGGAGAAATCTCCGGGCTGGACGGTGATCGGCTCGATACCGGCGCTGTGCAGCCGCTCCCAGAGGTTGGGGCGGGGGAGGAATTCGGCGTACTCGTGGTGCACCGAATCGCCGGCAAGGTCGACCCACTTCAAGGTGTTGACGACGCGTCCGTGCTCCGGCAGCCAGCTGAGATGGGCAATCACACCGTGGCCACCGGGCGTCAGCCCCGTGGCGATGGTGGCCAGCGATGTGCTCGTAGTTGTCGGAAACCCTGCTTCGAGGGTGCCGGTGAGGCTTTGGTTGAGACTCCCCGCTCCGGGATGGCGGAGCTGGGCGACACCGAGGCCGTCGAACAGCACCAGCACGATTGTCGACCCTTCGGGGATGGTCTGTGCGAGATCGTCTGCGAGCCCGGGTGCCCGGGCTTTGCCGCCGAGACGCCTCTCGATCTCAGAGACCAGGTTCACCAGGCCGCGGGAGTCGTACGACGGAGGGGCTGTCATCCGGCACAGGCTAAACGGACTCCCGGAATTGCCTTATCGCGATTAGGGAATCCTTGACTTCGACCAATGTCGAGTCATGCGTATACTCGGCGCCGGTCGGACCCCTAACAACGGATAAATGAGCTCTTACTTCGAAAGCTATCTGACAGTTGGAACGTTCGCCGCCGTGGGGGCGGTGTTGGTGATGGTGATGTTGGGTGTTGCTTCCGTTCTCCGGCCGTCCAACCCCACTGCGGCCAAGAGAATGACGTATGAGTGCGGGGTCGACCCGGTTGGCAGCGGATGGAGCCAGACCTACGTCCGCTATTACGTTTTCGGCCTCCTCTTCGTGATCTTCGACGTCGAGGCGGTGTTCATCTTTCCCTGGGCGATCGTCGCCGAGGAGGTCGGTGTGTTCGGGCTGGTCGCGATGTTCCTGTTCATACTGACGGTGCTCGAGGGCCTGGCGTACGCGATCAAGAAGGGCGTGTTGAAGTGGGAGTAGCCCAGAAGTTCGGGATGCCGAAGCCGGTCACCTGGCTCCTCAACTGGTCGAGGAGCTATTCGCTGTGGCTCTTCCAGTTCGGGCTCGCCTGCTGTGCCATCGAGTTGATGGCGGCGTCCGGGCCCCGGTATGACTTCATGCGGTTCGGGATCATCCCGTTGCCCGCATCTCCTCGCCAGGCCGACCTGATGGTTGTCGCCGGTACCGTCACCGACAAGATGGCCCCGTCGGTCAAGCGTCTCTACGACCAGATGCCAGAGCCCAAGTACGTCATTTCGATGGGATCGTGCGCCAACTGCGGGGGCCCATATTGGGATTCCTACTCGGTGACCAAAGGGGTCGACCAGGTGATCCCGGTTGACATCTATGTGCCCGGATGCCCACCCCGCCCTGAGGCCCTGATGGAAGGAATCGTGCTGCTCCAGAAGAAGATCCAGGGCGAAGACATCAAAGCAAAGTGGAACCAGCGTGACCTCGAGCCCGTCTGATACCGAAAAGGCCGAGCAGGCCGAAGAGGTGGAACAGGCCGACCATCCGTTGCAGGGCTACGCGGATGAGGTGGCGACGGCTGTGGGTGGGAAATCCGAAATCACTTTCGACACCGTGAAGGTCAAGGTGTCGGCTGAGGACTGGGTGAAAGTGCACCAGACTGCCCGCGATCAGCTCGACCTGGTTTTCTTCTCGTTCCTCTCGGCGATCGACTGGGCCAAAGAGGTCGAGGTCGGCGATCCACTCAAAGACGAGGACTTCGAGGAGAGGATCGAGATGCTGACCACCGTCTCCGACCTGTCCGAGGGCAGAAGGGTCACCTTCTCCGCCGACCTTCCCACAGAAAACCCCGTGATCGACTCCCTGATCGATGTCTACGCCGGGGCAAACTGGCACGAGCGGGAAGCGGCAGAGATGTTCGGCATCGACTTCACGGGTCACCCTGGGCTTTCCCCGTTGTACCTCCCTGACGCCTTCGAGGGCAATCCCCTGCGCAAGAGTTTCCCCTTGCTCAGCCGTGAGGTGAAGCCCTGGCCGGGAAAGGTCGACGTCGAGGGGATGCCCGAAGAGCCGTCCGACGAGCCGTCCACCGAGAACCCGGAGGCATGAGATGGTGATCGACGCAGACACCCTCAGGCACATGAGTGAAGCCTCGGTCTCTGTCGAGCTCGAGACGGAGGACATGACCCTCAACATCGGCCCCCAGCACCCCTCCACACACGGAGTGCTCCGGCTCGTGGCCCGGGTCGACGGGGAGCGGGTCTACGACGTCAAACCGGTGATCGGATACATGCACCGGGGATATGAGAAGCTCTCAGAGGTGCGCACCTACCCCCAGATCACAGCCCTGCTCAACCGCATCGACTGGGTGTCGGGCTACGCCAACGAGATCGCCTTCATCGTCGCCGCCGAGAAGCTCATGGAATTGGAGGTCCCCGACCGCGCCCAGTACATCAGGCTCATTCTCACCGAGATGGCCCGGATCTCGTCGCACATGGTGTTTATGGCTTCTTATCCGCTCGAATTGGGTGCGGCCACCCCTCTGTTTTTCGCCCTCCGGGAGCGCGAGCGCCTGCTCGACCTCCTCGAGAGCGTCACCGGCGGGCGATTCCACCCCAACTTCAACCGGATCGGCGGGGTCAAGCCTGCCTACGGATCCGGGTCGACAACACGCAAGATGATCCAGGACCTTCCGTCCGGCTTCTTCGAGGAGACCACGCAGGCGATGGTCCGGATCCGGGAGGCCGTCGATCAGCTGGAAGACCTGGTAGCGGGGAACGAGATCATCCTGGCGCGAACCAGGGGCATCGGTGTTCTCCCGCCTGAAGTTGCCGCCGCCTTCGGGGTCTCGGGCCCCAACCTGCGTGCTTCGGGAGTCGGGTTCGACATCCGCAAGGTGGAGACCTACCTGCCCTACGACAAGTTCGACTTCGAGGTCCCGACCGGTGCCAATGGCGACTGCTGGGATCGATGGAAGGTGCGTCTCGACGAGATCAGGCAGTCGTGCCGGATAATCGAGCAGGCCGTCGACGGCATACCTTCCGGTCCCTTGCAGGCGAAGGTGCCCAAGGTGATCAAGGTCCCTCCGGGTGAGACCTATGTGCGAGCCGAGAATCCGAAGGGGGAGATGGGGTATTATCTGGTCTCCGATGGAGGGGGCGGCCCCTACCGGCTGAAGATCCGCTCCGCGAGCTTTTCCAACATCTCGATCCTCCCCTGGGCGCTCGAGGGAGTCCTGGTCCCGGACATCATCGCCATCATGGGAAGCCTCGACTTCGTCCTCGGAGACGTCGACAGATGACGACCTTCCGCCCGATGGATCGGGAGAGCAGGGGCCAGCATGCCTGAAGTCGTGCTCGACCTCTTCTCCAATTTCTGGGTTGCGCTGCTGGGCAAGGTCCTCCTGGTTGCGCTGATGATCCCTCTGATCGGCATGGTCATCGGCTTCGCCGAGATGAAACTCTCCGCCAAGATGCAGAACCGGGTCGGCCCCTATTTCGCTGGTGGCCGTTGGGGCTGGGCTCAGCTCATCGCCGATGGGGTCAAGTTCTTCCAGAAGGAGGACCTGGTACCCGCGGATGCCGACCGGGTTGTGTTCAAGACGGCTCCGATCTGGGTCCTCGTCGGCACCGTTGCCCTGTTCGTGGTGATCCCATTCGGTCCCGGGCTGATCTTCCGTGACCTCTCTGTCGGGATCTTCTACGCCCTTGCTATCTCCTCGATCAGCACCATCGGGGTGTTGATGGCGGGATGGTCTTCAGCGAACAAGTATTCGCTGATGGGTGGCCTTCGCGCCGCCGGCCAGCTGATCGCCTACGAGCTCCCGCTGGTCCTGGCCGTCGTCGGTTCGGTGGTTCTCGCGGGCACCATGAGCATGAGCGGGATCGTCGAAGCCCAGATCGAAGCGGGATACCCTTACATCGTCTTCCAGTTCGTCGGTTTCGGGATCTTCATGGTTGCCGCCCTTGCCGAGCTCACCCGGACCCCCTTCGACATGCCGATCGCCGAGTCGGAGCTGGTGATGGGCTACCTGACCGAGTACTCCGGGTTCCGTTTCCTCTTCTTCTTCCTGGCCGAGTTCGCCAACATGTTCACCATCTCGGCAATCGCGGTGACACTTTTCCTCGGCGGCTACTGGCTTCCCGGGTTGAGCGAGGCCCAGCTGGCCTACCTCGGCCCGATCATCCTCATAGCGAAGGTCTTCGTGCTGGTGTTTGCGATGATCTGGTTCCGTTGGACATTTCCCCGCTTCCGCGAGGACCAACTGCAGACCCTGGCATGGAAGTGGCTCATCCCCATCGCTCTTGTCAACATCATGGTCACAGCAACACTGAAGGTGCTCCTCTAATGGCTGACACGCGACTCTCGATTCCCGGTAGCGGGATGCTCAAGGGCCTGTGGGTGACCCTGAGCACCATGTTCAAAACTATCTTCGCTCCGGGCAAGAACCTCCGCACCGTCAATTACCCGAAGGTGAAGGAGACTCCGGTGGCACGCGCCCGGGGGGTCATCGCCCTCGATCAGGAGGCCTGCACCGTCTGCATGCTGTGTGCCCGCCAGTGTCCCGACTGGTGCATCTACATCGAAGGCCACAAGGAGGAAAAAGAGCCTTCCGAGCCAGGTGGACGGATCAAGGTCCGCAACACCCTCGACCGCTTCGACATCGATTATGCCCTCTGCATGTACTGCGGCATCTGTGTCGAGGTGTGCCCCTTCGATGCTCTCTTCTGGTCTCCCGAGTACGAGTACTCGGAGCAGAATATGGGCGACATGATGCACGACATGGACAAGCTCCAGGACTGGCTGAAGACGGTCCCCGAGGCACCGGGACTCGAGAAATGAGTTTCGCCGACTGGATCTCCGAGCCTGTCAACTGGGTCTTTCTCGCCATCGGGCTGGTCGTGCTC
>JBBDHT010000039.1:16036-27248 GCA_040880765.1 Acidimicrobiia bacterium
CTGGATCTCCGAGCCTGTCAACTGGGTCTTTCTCGCCATCGGGCTGGTCGTGCTCGTCTCGGGATTCCGGGTGGTCACTGCACAGAACGTCGTGCACTCCGCCCTTTCCCTGGTCGGTGCGTTGGCAGGCAGCGCCGGGCTGTTCCTGATGCTCTCCGCGGAGTTTGTCGCCTGGGTGCTGGTCCTGGTCTACATAGGCGCCGTAGTGGTTCTGTTTCTGTTCGGGATCATGATCACCCGCGCCCCGACCGGGTTCGACGAGGGTCTCGACAGCGACCAGAAGGCCTGGCCGGCTATCCTCTCCGTCTCCCTCTTCGTGCTTCTCGCCTGGTCTTCGGTGACGGCCTTCGGTGACACCGCGATCGAGATGGTGGGTGAGCCGACAGCAACCGAGACCCTGGGCGTGGCTCTACTCGGGCGTTTCGTCATCCCCTTCGAGGTGGTCGGTTTTATTCTCCTCGGCGCGCTCGTCGGCAGCATCACAATCGCTCGTCGCGACCTGACCCCTCTCGAAGAGGAAGAGAGGTCATCGGCATGAGCGAGACGGATGGTGCGGAATGCTCCTGAATCAGTTCCTCGTCCTTTCTGCCGCCCTTTTTTCCCTGGGCGTGTACGGCCTCCTCGTGCGCCGGAACATCGTGCTGATCCTCCTTTCGGTGGAGTTGATGCTCAACGCAGTGAACATCAACTTGATCGCGTTCGAGTCGGTGATCCGCTCCGCCGACGCGACGGGTCAGATCTTCGCGATCTTCGTAATCACAGTGGCGGCAGCCGAGGTGGGAATCGGCCTTGCCATAGTCTTGATGATCTTCCGCAACCGTCGTTCCGCGAACGTCGACGAACTCAACCTGATGCGGTGGTGAGCGATGTATAAGGCTCTGACGTTGTTGGCCGCCGAGGAGGGGGGCGCGGTTGCTGCCGGTGACGGGGGATGGTGGGCCGACACCGCCGGGATCATGCTGGTGCTGCCGTTTGTCGCCTACCTCCTCATTCTCTTCTTCGGGAAGAAGCTGAAGTACCAGGGTGGCGAGTTCGCCGTGGGAGCGCTCGGCATCGGACTGGTGTGGGCCACGGTGCTGTTCGTGATGAACATGACCGGCGGGGTGCTCGATCACTCCAACACCTTCGAGATCGCCCGGATCGGCAGCGGAATCGTCTTCGAACTGGGGTGGATGGTCGACGGCCTGTCGATCATGATGTACTTCCTGGTCAACTTTGTCGGCCTCGTCGTCTTCATCTACGCCCTCGGCTACATGGAAGGAGACATCCGGGTCAACAACTTCTTCGCCTCGTTCTCGATTTTCGCCGGAGCCATGTTGGTACTGGTCGGCGCTCCCAACCTGATCCAGATGATCATCGGATGGGAGGGCGTCGGATTGGCGTCGTACCTGCTCATCGGCCACTACTGGGAGGACCTCGACAACGTCAAAGCCGGAAACAAGGCTTTCATGACCAACAAGGTTGCCGACGTCGGCCTGATCCTGGGAGCGATCCTCGTCGGGGTCGCGATCGGAAATTTTGACTTCGCCGCGCTGAGCGAAGCTGCTGTGAGCCAGAACGCCGAGTTGGGGGCCGTGGCCTTCGTCGGCGGGTTGCTCCTCTTCTTCGGGGCAATGGGCAAGAGCGCCCAGTTCCCGCTCCATATCTGGCTGCCGGACGCGATGGCCGGCCCGACCCCGGTGTCGGCACTGATGCACGCGGCGACGATGGTCACCGCCGGGATCTATCTGATGGCACGGATGTTCCCCCTCTTCCAGAACCTCGCCCAGGACGCCCGGCCCTACATGGTGGCGATCGGTGCGATAACCCTCTTTGCGATCGGCCTCCTCGCCCTCGTCGCCAACGACATCAAGAAGGTGCTGGCGTATTCGACCGTTTCCCAACTCGGTTACATGATGACGGCGGTCGCCGCCGGCGGGTACACCGCCGGCCTGTTCCACCTCTTCACCCACGCCTTCTTCAAAGCCCTGCTCTTCCTCGGGGCCGGATCGGTGATTCACGCCGTGCACTCCAACAACATGAGCGACATGGGCGGTCTGCGCAAGTACATGCCCACCACCTACTGGACATTCGTCGTCGGCTCGCTTGCCCTTGCCGGGATCGTCCCCCTCTCCGGCTTCTGGTCCAAAGACGAGATCCTGGCCACGCTCGGCCACGAGGGTTACACCGCAGTGATGTGGATTGCCATCGCCGGCGCGTTTGTCACTGCCTTCTACATGACCAGGGCCGTCGCCCTCACCTTCTTCGGGGAGTTCAAGGGCCACGGCGAGCCCCACGAGTCGCCCAAGCTGATGACCCGGCCGCTCATCGCCCTTGCCATCCCGTCGGCGCTATTCGGTTTACTCAACATCCCCGGAGTCTCGCTGCCCGGGATCGGCAATTTCACCGAATGGCTCTCGGTTCGGGTGGTTGCGATGGGTGACCACCATGCCGAGGCGATCAACTTCGGCCTCGCCGCGGCCGGGCTTGGCGCCGCGTTGCTCGGAATAGCCCTCGGCTGGATGATTTGGGGTGAGGACAAGAAGACCCAGAAGGAGCGCGACTCGCTGGAGATTCCGGTTCTCTATCCCCTTCTCCGCCGCAAGTACTACATCGACGACGCGGCCCTGGGCGTCGTCGGGGCGACCATGGGACCGATCGCCCGTTCCGTCGACTGGATCAACACCTATGTCATCGACGGAATCGTCAACGCCGCCGGCGCGCTGACCAAAGGTTTGGGCGGGTTCGTCTACGGGATCCTCGACCAGAGGGGCGTGGACGGTTTCGTCAACGGCCTGTCGGTTGTGGCCGACGGCGCCGGTGCCGGGCTGCGCAAATTGCAGACCGGCCGCGTCCAGCAGTACGCGGCGTTCTTCGTGGCAGGAGCGATCGTGCTGGCAGTTGTATTCGTGATATTGATTTAGAGAGAGGGATTAGACATGGAATGGTTTGACAGCTGGGGATTGACGCTCATCGTCTTCTTGCCCCTGGCCGGCGCCCTGCTGCTCGGTTTGGTCCCCGGGGACAAAGAAGACATCCTCAAACGTGGCGCCCTGGTGGTGACGCTGGCGACCTTTGGCCTCTCCCTGGTCCTCATCGGGCTCTTCGAGTTCGGGGGCGGCACCTACAACACATATCAGTTCGAGGTGAACCAGTCGTGGATCGGCGCGATCAATGCCAACTACCACCTTGGAGTCGACGGGATCAGTCTCCCTCTCCTCGTCCTCTCCACTTTTGTGATGGTGCTTGCAGTGATCTACTCGTGGAACCACTGGGAGGAGCCGTACAACCCGAAGGCCTTCCTGATGCTGATGCTGATCCTGGCAACGGGGATGAACGGGACATTCGTCGCCCTCGACCTCGTCCTGTTCTTCATCTTCTTCGAGATCGTGCTGCTCCCGATGTACTTCATGATCGGAGTCTGGGGGGACCGAACGCCGCGAAAGATTCCCGGGTTCGCCAACGAGATCGAAACCCGTCTCTACGCGTCGATCAAATTCTTCCTGTTCACCTTGTTCGGGTCGGCTTTCATGCTCCTGGGCTTCCTCGCCCTCTACTTCAAGTCGGGCGAATTCGGGGAGCGGACCTTCGACATCGTCCAGTTGACCGAATTGGGAGCGATGGGCTCGTTCACCGGCACCTTCGCCTTTCTCGTCTTCGGTGCGATGTTCCTCGGCTTCGCGGTGAAAGTCCCGATGTGGCCCTTCCACACCTGGCTCCCCGATGCGCACACCGCGGCGCCGACGGTGGGCTCGGTGCTCCTGGCGGCCATCCTCCTGAAGCTTGGCTCCTACGCCTTCATCCGGATCTCTATCCCCATCCTCCCCGAGGAGGCCGCGAGCTGGGCACCGGCGATTGCGATCCTCGCCGTGATCGGCATCATCTATGGCTCCCTGGCCTGTCTGGCCCAGACCGACATGAAACGGCTCATTGCCTTCTCCTCGGTGGGGCACATGGGTTTTGTCATGCTCGGCATAGCCACCATGACCGACATCGGGATCAACGCCGCCATCATCGGGATGGTCGCCCATGGCCTCATCACCGGACTGCTGTTCTTCCTGGCAGGTTCGATGTCACACCGCTACCACACCCGGGAGATGGCCCGCCTCGGCGGGAATATGAAGCTGATGCCGGTGATGGGCGGGATTCTCGCCTTCACCGCGATGGCTTCTCTCGGACTGCCCGGCCTCGCCGGATTCTGGGGTGAGTTCATGGCTCTGGTGGGCTCGTACAACCCGCTCGACGGCTTGCCACTCGGAGTCTTCCGCACCTCGATGGTCCTGGGTGCGGTCGGAACCGTTCTCACTGCCGGCTACATGCTCTACATGCTGCAGAAGGTGAACCTCGGTGAGCCCAAAGCCGAATGGGACGACCACGAGTTCCACGACGTCGACCGCTGGGAGATGACCGCGTGGGTTCCGATGATCGTCCTCATCGTGGTCATCGGCGTGTACCCCAAGATCATCTTCGAGTCGACCACCGACACTGTGGTTTCGCTGATCGACACCGTCTTCGGCTCCGATATCACCGCTTCCATTTCGAGTGGCAGCTGATCGACATATGAAGGCACTGACATGGTGATCGGATGAACTTCGAGATCGACTATCTGGCGCTCGCTCCCGAGTTGGTGATCGTGGCAACTCTGCTGTCCGTATTCACCCTCGACCTGTTCCTGGCTCGTCCCAAGAAGTACTGGACGGCGACGGTGGCGGTGGCGGGAACGGCCCTGGCGGCGATCCCCTTGATCATCCTCGCCGTCGAAGGCGGGACCAGGTCGATGTTCGACGGCAGTTACGTCGTCGACGAGTTCGCCCTCGTCCTCAAGGGCCTGTTCATCGTTGCCGCCTACCTGGTGTTGCTCCTGTCCCATCATTACATCGAGTCGGAGCGCTTCTACCAGGGTGAATACTACGTCCTGCTCCTCGCTTCGATTCTCGGATCGTTGGTCATGGCGTCGGCGCGCGACCTGATCATCCTCTTCATCGCTCTCGAGTTGACCACCGGGCCCCTGTATCTCCTGGCCGGTTGGAGGAAAGGTGACGTCAAGTCGAATGAGGCCTCGCTCAAGTACTTCATCCTCGGCGTCCTCTCCACGGCGATCCTGCTCTGGGGTATGTCGCTGCTCTACGGGCTCACCGGCGAAGTGACCTTCAGCGGCATCGCCGCGGCGACGTCGGGCATGGCCGATGAGCCGGCAGTGGTGGTGGCGGTGTTGTTCGTCATCGTCGGGTTTGCCTTCAAGATCGCTGCCGCACCGTTCCATTTCTGGGCACCTGACGTCTACGAGGGGGCGCCAACGCCGGTCACGGCATACCTGTCGGTCAACTCCAAGGCTGCCGGGTTCGTCGCCATGCTCATTGTCATGTACCTGGCGTTGCCCGATCTGAGTGAGATCTGGGCGCCAGCCCTCTGGCTGCTCGCTGTCCTATCGATGACGTTGGGGAACCTGTCGGCGTTGCGCCAGTCCAACATCGTTCGACTGCTCGCCTACTCGTCGGTGGCGCAAGCCGGGTTCATGCTCGTCCCGTTCGCCGCCGCCGCAGTGGCGGGCGCCGACCTCGAAGAAGGGTTCTCGGCGACGGTGATCTACCTGGTGATCTACGCGATCATGAACCTCGGAGCATTTGCCTGTGTCATCGCCGCCGCCAACAAGACCGGCACCGGTGAGATCGACGGATGGTCGGGACTGGGCAAGATCGACGCCCGTCTCGGGTTGCTGATCGGCATCTTCTTCTTCAGCCTCGCCGGCATCCCGCCGCTCGCAGGGTGGTTCGCCAAGTTCGCCATGTTCCGCTCGGTGATCCTCGCCGGTGGGACGGCGACAGTGGTGCTGGCGATAATTGCCACGGTCAACGTCGTCATCGCCTTTTACTACTACGCCAGGGTGATCAAAGCGGTTTGGCTCGACGATGTCCCCGCAGAAGTCTCCGAGCATGTGGCGGTGCCCCCGTCGGTGTCGCTCCGTCTCGCGCTGGTGGTTGCAGCCGGTCTCACCGTCGTGATCGGGTTTTTCCCCACAATCGTCACCTTCGTCGCCGACGCCTCGAGAGTCATAGCCGGAGGCTGACAAGTCGCAGCTGCCGGCGGATGACTGTGGCGAGGTAGTCCGCTGCGGAACAACAAGACTCGAAGAGGTTTTGCGATTCTCTGACAGACACCTTGCGTCGCTTGGGGCCAGCATGTATCTGTATCTGCAGAGCCAATCCGAGGGACATGCTCGTGTTTCTTGACCGCATGTATGCATGCATGCAAACATGTAGGATATCCACAAAGACAATCTCGATAGATATGGAAGCATATGAGCGACTCTCCCGTGCCCGTAAGTCTCCATCAGAGTCGTTTTCGAAAGTGATCAAGCGTGCCCAGTGGCCCGAAGACGAGAGGACCGCCCGCGGGTTGCTACACGATCTCGAGTCTGCTCCGGTGGCCGACCGGGAGACAATTGAACGGCTCGACCGTGTTCAGAAATCTGACGCCCCGCCTCAGGATCCATGGTCGACCGACTGAGCGTCGACACGACGTTTCTCATCGACCTACAGCGCGAGCGCGCGGCGGACGGTGGGCAGCAACCCGCCCTGCAATATCTAGTGCCCCGACCACTAACGTTTGCCGCGTTCAGGACGGCCAGTTGACGCCGCCAGCTGCGTCCTCGTCCTCGACGAACGGACCGGGTGCGCCTTCGTCCTGCGTCCTTGCTGGTCAGCGCCCCTGACTCGCCCTGAACATCGCCATCGTTACTGGCCAGGGCACTAGCCAAGCTCGACGACGCCGAGCTCTGCTTGTCTGTTGTCGCTCTCGGAGAGTTCTCCGAAGGTTTCGAAGACCAGAATCACCCGATTGTGGACGCGGTACGCAAGCGCCACAGAATCCTGGATACAGATGAAGAGACCGCCCGTATCTACGGACGGTTGGCGCGAGAGCTGCGGGCGAGCGGCGCTCTAATCGGAGCCAACGACCTCTGGATCGGTTGTTCGGCCGTCCGCCACGCGGTCCCGATCCTCACCGCCGACAGCGACCACTTCAGCCAAATCCCGGGCCTCGATGTGATAGACCACCGGGTCGCCTGAACCGGACCTCGCACCGGGTGGTCACCCGATGGTGAAGTCCACGATCAGGGCGTGATGGTCTGAGCCGCGAATCGGTTCTACCTGAGAAGCAACGGCGGTCACTCCGGAGCCGAACATATGGTCGATGCGGAGCATCCGCGGCCAGCCCGGACGCCATCCCCAGGTGGGTTCGGGCTCCCTACCGGCCGATCTTGCTCCTTCTACGGCGAGGTCGACCCAACGATCTGCAAGCTGTCGGTAAACCGGCCAGATCGGAGTGGCGTTCATGTCTCCCGCGACGATCATTGCATCCGCATCCTGGCGGTCGACCCATGCGAGGAGGGCATCGACCTGGTCGCGGCGCTCCCGGATCGAGCGCCATGGTGGGAACTGGATCGGATTGGACATATGGACTCCGGCACCGACCAGGGTCTTGCCCTCGACAACCACCCTGGCCCAGCTACCAGGCCTCCAGGGCAGCGGGATCGACCCGCATTCGGCTTCGAACTTCGAAGCGACACCCCTGCCTTCGTAATCTTCGCTGGGAAAGAGGAAATGGTGCTCGAACCGATCGGCGAGCACCCCCGCCGCGCCCTCGGTCATCTCCTGGAGAAAGACCAGGTGGGGATCGACGCGTTCGATGAGATCGCCCAGGTCAGCGAGATCAACGCCGTCTTCGAGCACGTTGGCGGTCATCACCCGGAACGGCGGCAAGTCCAGACCACTATCCCGTGCTCCTGATGTTGCCCCTGTGAAGGGTCTTGAACTCGCGGTCGAGGATCGACCAGAGGGAGTGATCAACCCAGTTGCCGCGGATCAGCAACTCTTCGCGGAGGATTCCCTCTCGGGTGAAGCCCAGCTTCTCGGCGACCCGGGTCGAGGCGTGATTGCCTACGGCGATCCGCATGATGACCTTATGAAAGCCCTCCGCTCGGAAAGCCTCATCGAGGATGGCGTTGGCCGCCTCGGTGCAGATACCCCTCGAGGTCTCGTCGGATCGGACCCAGTAGCCGAGTTCGGCAATCTTGCCCAGTTTGGAGACGGTCCACATCGAGATGTTCCCCAGGTGCCGGTCCGGCTCTATCGACTCACGGATGGTGTAATCCCAGGCACGGTCTTCCTTCCAGGCCTGGAGGGAGTCGCGGATGAAGGCACCGGCGTCACCGCTCTGGTAGTTGGTCCTCGCCCAGGGAAGCCACTCGTTGAGGTCGGGGAGGGAGATGCGGATGGCGTCGTTGAGCGCGGCGGTGTCTCTCTTGGAGAACCGGCGTATCACCAGTCGATCGGTTTCGATTCGGGCCGCAGGCACCGACACAGCCTATCCGCAGCCGTAACCTGTTTCACCTATGTGGGACCAACTCCATCACATCGACACCTACCCGGGACCGGGCGACCTGCCCCAGGCCGGTGTGCTGGTGCCTCTCTACGAAGATGGCAATGGCGACATCCGGGTGGTGCTGACCAAGCGCCCCGACACGATGCCGACGCATGCCGGCCACATCTCCTTTCCTGGCGGGCGTCCCCATCCGGGTGACGGAGGACCCGTCGGCACGGCCATCCGGGAAGCGCAGGAAGAAGTGGGGATCGACCCGGACCAGGTGACCGTCCTCGGCTTTCTCGAGCCGATCGACACCGTCGAATACAAGCTGATGGTGGTGCCGGTCGTCGCCCGGATCTCCACTCCGCTCAACCTGGTCCGCTCCGAGCGCGAGGTAGCCCGTATCTACCAACCGCGTCTCGCCGACCTGGCCGATCCCGACCAGTGGGCTTACGTCCCGTGGCAGTCTTGGAAAGCCTGGTACTTCAATCTCGAAGGGGACACCCTCTGGGGCGCAACCGCCCACATGGTGCGTCTCTTGCTCGATCTCGATTAGTGCCATTTCTTGAATCGCTGTCCGGGCTCATGCCATAGACCACGCCTCCCGAGTGTGTGGAGCAAGTCGATGGGGTATAGACTCCATCAGGCGTGGTGATACTTCTTGAGCCGTAGACGCATCCTTCTGATCGTTGCAGTAGCCGCTGTCCTCCTCTTCGGGGCGGCGGCGTACTTTGCTGCGTCCACCTGGGGCGATGTTCAGCGGGTCACCATCGAACGGCCGGTCGACGTCGATGACGACGGGGTTGAGGACGAAGACCCGGACAGCTCCGAAGACGGCGTCGACCCCGAGATAACCGTTCCATCCTCGGGCGACGACGGTCTGGATGTGGCTCTTATCGTCGGCTCCGACTCCCGTGAGAGCCTCGACGACACCGACGGCTTTGGAGAGTTCGAGGGCCAGCGGGCAGACGTGGTAATGGTGCTCATCCGCCCCCGGGACGATCCCGACAATGCCGCAATCATGTCAATACCCCGCGATCTCTGGGTCGGCAAGGTCTGCGATGACGGCAGCCACAGGATCAACGAAGCACTGGAAGGTTGTGGCCCGATAAACGGCCCCACGGCCCTCGTCGAGACCGTCGAGGCCCTGATCGGGGTTCAGATAGACCACTTTGCCATGGTCGACCTCGCAGGCTTCCAGGGGGCGGTTGACGCCATTGGTGGCTACGAGATTTGTGTCGATCGTCCGGTCCGGGACTCCCGCGCCGATCTTGCGTTGCCCGCTGGCTGCACCCTCGCCGATGGCGAACAGACCCTGGCCTGGCTCCGGTCGCGTCACACCCAGGAGTTGACCGCTGAGGGATGGAGGACCGTCGAAGGGGCGTCCGATCTCCTACGCAACGAACGTCAGCGCGAGTTCATGGTGTCGATGATGAGCCGGGTCGCCGACTTCAGCAACCCCAGTGAGATCATCGGGATCGCCCAGTCAGTAGCACCGTTTGTCACCGTGGATGACGGCCTTTCCCTGATGAACGCGGTTGGTCTCGCCACCACCCTTCGCGGAATGGATGAAGGCTCGGTCGTCGAGCTCGAGATCGAGGTTGTTGATCACTTCACCGACGCCGGTGCGGCGGTCCTGCTCGCAGTCAATGACCCCGCCCAACTGGTGTCGGACTTCCTCAATCCGACCACCGCCGAAAACGATGCAGGAGATGCCGGGTGACGACCCTTCCGCCAGGTCAGATCGAGACCCGGCGATTCCCTGTTGTCGGTGAGAGGCAACCGTCCGCAGACCTCGCCGGAGCGCCCGACAGCTGGACGGTTTCGGTGCGGGGTGAAGTCGACCACCCGATGGATATGGACCTCGATGGGTACATGGCGCGCAGGCACCAGACCTTTCGGTTCGACATTCACTGTGTCACCTCGTGGACAAGGTTCGACACCGAGTTCTCCGGAGTCCCCGTCAGGGATATCCTCGAAGACGCCGGAGTCAGGCTGACGGCGAGATTCGTTTCGTTCATTGCCTATAGCGACCGGCACCACCACACGTCTCTGCCTCTGGACGTCGCCCTGGACAACTCCTGGCTCGTCCATGAAGTCGATGGCAAGTCCCTCGAGTCCGAGCATGGTGGCCCGGTGAGAGTGGTGACGCCGGGACGGTACTTCTACAAGTCGGTGAAATGGATCAAACGGATCGATGCTCTCGCCGAAGACCGCCTTGGATGGTGGGAGGAGAACTCGTCCTATCACAACAATGCCGACCCGACGACCGGTACCGAGCGCTTCACCTCCGGATCGCTGCGGCCCGAACAACTCCAACGCTTCCTCGACGCCGAGAGCTATGACAAATACCGGGGAAGGGTGATGCTTGGCCTCGATCTCCGACGCTGGGCTCCCGCGAGCAAGGATCTGGCCCGACTCTGTCTGAAGAACTGCGATCTGCGAGGTGTCGACCTTTCGGGGACCGACATGAGGGGGTGCAACCTGTCGTTGAGTGACCTGTCCGGTGCGAATCTGACAGGTGCAGACCTCTCCGGATCGGACGTGGAGGGCGCAAACTTCACCGGCGCCAACCTGAGGGGCACCAATCTTTCCAACTCTGCGCTTTCGGCAACCCGGTTTCATGATGGAGTCACGTCGGCGGAGGTCGATGGGATGGTCGCTCACGGTGTCTGGGGCCTGGTCGAAGGTCAGGAAGAGTTTCTGCTGGCGCGGTCCGTTGAACTCTCCAGGCGCAACGGGTAGTCTTCACACCGATGAGAAAACGCGACAATCTCTGGTGGAGGACATCTGATTAGAGGTGTCCCCGCGCGTTGTTGAAGCCGTCGGTGGCACGCCCCGACGGTTTTTTTGTGAGTTATGAGGTAGC
>JBBDHT010000040.1:0-27227 GCA_040880765.1 Acidimicrobiia bacterium
AAGACCATCCAGGGCTACATCCACCACCTGCGAGCGTCGATAGGTGCCGCTCTCACCACCGAACGGGCTGGCTACGCCCTCGCCACCGACGGCAACACCGATGTCGCCGAGTTCGCCGCCCTTCATCGCCGGGCGGCGCAGGCCGAACCGGGGGAGGCGGCCGAGCTTCTCCGTCGGGCCCTCGCCCTGTGGAGGGGTGCTGCCTACGCCGACGTGCGCGACGCTCCGGTGTTGGCGCCCGAGACAGCCCGCCTCGACAACCTGCGGTTGGTGGCGGTGGGCGACCGGATCGACGCCGATCTCGCCCTCGGGCGTCATGACCATGTGATCGGAGAGCTGGAGGGCCTGACACTGGAGCACCCGTTCCAAGAACGTTTCCGGGCCCAGCACATGACCGCCCTGTATCGGGCCGGGCGCACGACCGAAGCCCTCCGTGCCTTCGAACGGCACCGCCGCTTCCTGGCCGACGAGTCGGGTCTCGAGCCGTCCGCCGAGCTGCGCCGGTTGGAGGAGCGGATTCTCGACCAGGACGAAGCCCTGCTCGGAGCCGGGGCGGTCGACGGGGCGGGGGATCCGGCCGCCATCCGGGGTTACGAACTCCGGGAGAAGGTGGCTTCCGATGCTGTCAGCGAGACCTACCGCGCCTACCAGCCTTCGGTGGGCCGCCTCGTCGCGGTGCGTGTCATCGGCCCTCCCGTGGCCAATGACCCCACCTTCATCTCCACCTTCCTCCCCGACACCCAGCAGGTCGCCGAGATCGACCATCCCAACATCTCCTACGTATTCGACACCTGGCGAGAGCCCGGGCGTGCGTTCCAGGTGAGCCGCTGGCTGGGCGGAGGCACCCTCGCCGACGCCGACCTCGCCTCCGATTTGGCGTTGCGGCTGTTGGCCGATGTCGGTGACGCCCTCGCCCACGCCCACCGCCAGGGTGTGGTCCATGGCGCCGTCGACGCATCGTCGGTGCGCCTCGACGACCACGGCCACGCCTACCTGGGTGGGTTCCGGGTCGGAGCCCGATCCGACGACGTCTCCGTCTCAGGCGACATCGAAGACTTCGCGGCGCTCGCCCACCGGGTCCTCTCCGATCGTCCGCCCCGGGCAGTCGACGGTGGTTGGGCGGCCGACGTGGGAGGCACCGCGGCGGCCGCCCTGGAGTCGGTGTTCGAGGAGGCCTTCTCCGGCGACGGGTTCGGCCGGGTCGAGGAATTCCTGCGGGCGTTGCGGCGGGCTTCCGGCGCCGACGTGGTGGCCGCCCCGACCGAGCCGGCTCCTTACGTCGAGACCCGCAACCCCTACAAGGGCCTGAAGGCGTTCGGGGAGTCTGACGCCGACGACTTCTACGGCCGCGACAAGCTGATCGACCACCTGATCGGGGCCGTGAACCGACGGCGCCTGGTGGCGGTGGTGGGCCCGTCGGGGTCGGGGAAGTCGAGCCTCGTCAAGGCCGGGCTGGTCAGCCGGCTCCGCACCGATGGGGAGCCCCCGTTGGTCGCCGAGATGTATCCTGGCGCCTTCCCCTTCGAGGAGCTGGAGGGGGCGCTGCTGCGGGTCGGCGTCAACCGCACCTCCCTCATCGAGGATCTTCTTTCCGACGACCGGGGGCTGCTGCGCGTCCTGAAACAGATCCTCCCTCCTGGCGACAAGGAACTCGTCGTCGTGATCGACCAGTTCGAAGAGTTGTTCTCGACCGTCGACGACGAGAGAACCAGGCGGCTCTTCATGGACAGCCTGGTCAACGCCGTCTCGGAGCCCCGCTCCCGACTGCGGGTGGTGATCACCCTCCGGGCCGACTTCTTCGATCGTCCGCTGCAGTATCCACGGTTCGGTGAGGCGCTCGAAGCGGGGTTGGTTCCGGTCACCGTCCCCGACGGAGACGACCTCGCCCAGGCCGCCGTCATGCCGGCCCGGTCCGAAGGCGTCGAGTTCGAGGACGGTCTCGTTGCCCAGATCGTCCAGGATGTAATGGGCCAGCCTGGCGGGCTGCCCCTCCTCCAGTATGCGCTGACCGAGCTGTTCGACTCCCGCGACTCCAACACTCTCACCCTTGACGCCTATCAAAGATCCGGTGGAGTCCGTGCCGCTCTGGGACGCCGGGCCGAGCAGATCTACGAAGGGCTGAAACCAGCCGAGCAGAAGGCGATAAGGGAAGCGTTCCTACGAATGGTGACCGTTGACGAGCACGCCGACGACCTGCGCCGCCGGGTCAGGCGATCGGAGCTCGCCGGCATCGGGAATCAGAAAGACCTCGACGGCGCCCTCCAGGCCTACGCCGCCGCCCGTCTGATCACCTTCGACCGGGACCCGGCCACCCGGGGGCCCACCGTGGAGGTCGCCCACGAGGCTCTGCTGCGGGAATGGGACCGGCTGCGGAGCTGGATTGACGCCCACCGCGACGACCTCGTCGTCCGCCGAAGGCTCGACGCCGCCGCCGAAGAGTGGAAACAGTCCGGTGAGGACGACGGTTACCTGCCGACCGGACCCCGGCTGGCGCAATTCGAGGAGTGGGCGGCTGAAACCGACCTAGCCCTGAGCGAAAGCGAACGCCGGTTCCTCCAGGCCGGAATGGATTCCGAGGCGGACCGGAACGCCCGGGTTGTCCGGCGCCGGCGCCTCGTCATGGCCGGCTTCGGAGTAGCAGCCGTCATCGCCTTGGTGCTCGCTGTCGTCGCCCTGCGCAATGCCGGCGAGGCCGAGTCCAACGCCCGGCTGGCCAAGTCCCGGGAGCTGTCGGCGTCAGCCGTCAACGTCATGGAGACCGACCCCGAGCTGTCCATCCTGTTGAGCCTCGAGGCGATCCGCTCGGCGCCGGACGCCGATACCCCTCCCGCCGAGAGCCGTGTCGTCCTCCGCGAGGCCCTCGCATCCTTCCGGCTGGTGGAGAGGCACCCGGTGGACATGGAGGTCTATGCGGCGGCGCCCTCACCGGACATGACCGGCATCGCCCTTACCAACAAGAGCACGGTCCAGTTCTTCGATCTGGATCCATGGGCCCCGCGGTGGTCGGTGGAGTGGAGCGACCTTCCCTTCGCTGGCGAAGGACGGGCCGAGGGCTGCTTCGACAATCTCTCGTTCATGCCCTCGGGAGATCACCTCATCGCCAAGGTCCTCGACGAGGAATCCAGCAACTGCCGCGACCGACCTTCCGACATCATGGACTCTGCCGCCCTGGTCGTGGTCGACGCCGCCACCGGTGCCGTGGAGCGGGTGATACCCCAGGGTCGGTGCCTCGGCGGGGTGCTGGGACCGGTGTCGCCCGACGGGTCTCTCGTTTCCCATCTGACGTGCGACGGTTCCGACAAGTCCCCCGATGCGGAGTGGCACCTGGAGCTGTTGGACACAATCTCGTTCGAGGCTGTCCGTACCCTGGAGCTGGTCGGCGTCGAATGGCCTGCTGTCGGATTCATGTCGTGGTCGGACGACGGGTCCCGGATCCTGTGGACCGGTTGGAGCGGTGAGGGCTTCCGTCTCTACGACGTCGAGACCGGCGAGGTGATCTCCCAAGGCGGGCCGAGGATGCAATTCCACACCCTCAGCCCGGACGGCACCAGGACCGCAGCGGCAGACATCGACAACGACGAGGTGGTCGTGTTCGACGCGGAGACGGGGGCGGAGGTCCACCGGCTCACCGGCCTCGAGGGTTACGCCCAATCGATAGTGTGGACAGACGACGGTGAGCGGATCATCGCCGGCGGGCCCGGTGGCAACACGGCCGTTTGGGACTCACGGACCGGTGGTGTCGTCGAGCTGGTTCCGAACACAGGTCCGGTGGGAGCGACGCCCGGGCTCCTCAGCTTCGATCGGGACTCTGACAAGCTCGTCCATGTCAGTGCCAGGGAGGTGTCCATATGGGACCTGTCCGCCGACGTCGACGGTGTCACGAGCTCGGAGTCGGTAGGCTTTCAGGGAATCTTCGCGGTGCGCGCACAGGACGACTTGGGAGTCCTCTTCGGTGACCCGGGACCGCAGGGCGAGGGTTTGGATCCGCTGATACGTACGTTCGACCCTCACTCGGGCGAGATCGGCCCCGCCTCGCTCACCGTCGCATGGACGCGGTGGCCCTTGGTCCTTCCCGACGGGCGGGGGGTCGTGGCATTCTCCGCTGACCCCCGGAGCGACGGGGCTCCTCTGATCGTCTGGGATCCCGCCTCCGGAGACACCCAGCCTCTCGTAGGGTGTCGGGAACTAATGGCCGCCCTGGACGTCGGGCAGCAGGACCCTTGCCGGGACGGCGGTCTGGGCCTCTTTCGTGAACGCAACGTCGTCAAGATGTCCGCCGACGGCAGCCAACTTGTCATCACCTCCAGGGACGGGCACATGGTCTTCATCGACCCGGACACGCTCGAGATAACCGACGAAGGGACCATGCCGGAGGGGTTCCTGACCCTCCTGGCGATCGGGCCCGACTGGATGCTCGGGTCGGACACCCGGATAGGAACTGAGGTCCCGGTCCAGGAGCTCACATTGGTGGACAGGGAAACGGGGGACGTCAGGGCAACCCTCTCCGCACCGAGGATCACCACGGTCGCTTCCGATTCGACCGGTCGTATTCTCGCGATTTACGACCGTCCCGGGGGCGTCACCATCCTCGACACCCGAACCGGCGAAGGGGTGACCCACGGCGCCGGCACCGGGTCAGTGGAGGGTCTCGCCTTTTCTCCCGACGACAAGCTCCTGATGACGTCGGCCACCGACGGCGTCGTCCGCATCTGGAACCTGGAGACGGGCGCCCAAATCGAAAGGATCCCGTTAGACGGGGCCTACGGCCCGGGCCATTGGATCGACGAAAGCACCATCGTGATCGGCGACGTCACTTCGGGGCAATGGATCACGCTGTCGCTCGAAGACGACCTGATTGAACGAGCCAGGAGCCGACTGACCCGTACCTTCACCCCCAGCGAGTGCGTCACCTACCGGATAGACCCATGCCCGACTCTGGAGGAGATGAAGGGCGACTAGGAGCCGGTTGGACAAATACATCTCACGCACCTTGACGACCAGGCATCACCACTGGCTGTTACGACGCGATGCCGTCACTGTCGTCCCGGTCGTAAGCGAACGATTATGGTCCCGGTCGTGAGCGAACGCGAGATCTCCTTCGATGGTGCCCGAATGCGGGTGCTGCTTGGAGAGGATGCCGGCGCCGGGCTTACCGTTCTGGACGAGATTGCGCCACCGGGTATGTCTCCTCCTCCACACGCACACGTCGGCGTCAGCGAGACCTTCTATGTGCTCGAGGGATCGTACAAGTTCGTAGTTGACGGCCGGGAACAGGAGGTGCGCTCTGGTGAACTGGTCTCCGTGCCCCCAGGAATGACACACTCGTGGACCGCAGGCTCACACGGTGCTCGCTCGCTGATCTTTTTCGTGCCTGGAGGCATGGAGGGTTACTTCGTCGAGTTGGCACACGCCTTGAGTGCAGCCGGCGACCAACCACTTGAAGAGTCGTTCCACGCCAGGATGCGCGAACGATACGGCACGGAGCTACGAAGATAAAACGTCTGGCCTGGATGATCGGAGAGACACAAAACCGCCTAGATCACCATTCGGGTCTCGAGTCGTCGCAGCTTGGCTGACACGCGAAACAATGTTTTCGGTCTCGACCCAGACGGAGGAGCGAATGCAGCTTTACAACTTCTCCACCTTGACCCGGGTGTCGAGGAAGATGGTGGCCCCTCCGGCACTGTCCACCAAGGGCATATCGTCGAGGACGTCGTCGTTGCGGCGCATGGCTTGGTTCACGTTGAAACCTCGCGAGCCGCGTCTCTTGTCGGGGTTTACCCGGTTGCCGTCCACGTTGGAGACGTCCATTCCATGGAGAACAGGGCTCACGAATTTCCCACCCGTCACAGCCTCGCCCGCCCCGATGATGGTCAGAGGGCTGTTGCCTTGCTGGGTGTGGCCGTAGTGGTGGGTGGCGGCGATGGATCCGGATCGAACGCGGTGGGACACTTTGGCAACACCTTCCGCTGAGCCGCTCGGTGAGCTGATCCGCACCCGGTCTCCATCTCTCAACCCGAGTGATGCTGCATCGTCGACGTTGATCTCAACCCGGTTCTCGGGGTGCGTCTCCAGGGCCCAATAGTCGTAAGCGGTTCTTGCCTTAGTCCGTGTGGCGAGACGGAAAGTGGTGATGGTGAATGGGTAGGCGGCATCGAGTTCGGCCAGCTTCCTGCCGACCCCGTCTTCGGGTTCGCGGTATGTGGCGGTGCCGGGACGTCTGCGACCGGTGGCCGACTCGATGGTTGTGGCGAGAGTCTCGTGCCAGAACTGGAGTGGTGCCCGCTCGTCGAGCTTGACACCTCTAGTGTGATGGCCGGCCTCGTCCCACGCCGCTTCGGGTGGGTCGAAGTAGCCGCCGCGGGCAAGGAGATATGCCGATCTTCGCCATTCGCCGTCGGTGAGGATGCCACGTGCGGACGCCACGGGATAGCCGCTTTCCACAAACTCGATCTCTTCTGCGGGTGCGGGCGGAGTGCTCGCGTTGTCTGCCATGTTGACCACGGCACGCAGGTAGAAGTCCTCGGCGGTGTTCAGAGGGAACGTCTCTCCGGAATATGGCCCGTCGGCCCCGCCAACAATTCCGTTTTCGCCGTACCCCGGGAGATCGAGTGATTTGGCGACGTCGATCAGGAAAGTCTCCAACATCATTGGTCTGCCGTCCTCGGTTCGGCCGGTGAGCGGCTCGACGGCGGGCGATCGGATGCCCCGATGCCAGGCAGTGCAGGCACCGGCCTGTTGGTCCATGAAGCCGTATTGTCCGTCGAGATACATGACATCGGGCACGATGTAGTCGGCGAAAACGCTCGTCTCGCTGATGGTCGTGTCTACCGAGAGGAAGAGTGGAACCTTTTCGGTGTCTCCGAAAACCTCCTCGAAGCGCTGCCCACCGGGGACACTGTGGCGCTGGTTTATGTAGTAGTTGATCCAGATCTTGACCGGATATGGATACCCGCTTTCGGCGGCGGCTATGGCCTCGGTGGTGATCCCGGCATGAGTGAATGGGTACCAGGGGCGACGTGGCGGGTAGGGCTCCTCGCCGGCATCGACTTTCCGGAGATACTCCGACGACTCTTCGTAGGAGATAGTCGACTTCCCGGCGATACGGGAGATGTGGACTCCGTCAGCTTTCGGCGCGTCGGGGATCGAGAGGAGATCGAATCTGCCGTCGCTCCAGCCTGGCCCGGACGAGTTCCTGACTACTCCTCCCTTGTAGTTGAGGTTGCCGATCAGCCCGTTGAGCATGTTGACCGCCAATCCGGCATAGATCCCGTACGAGTGCATGACAGCACCCCGATAGCAGGAGGCGGTCGCCTGACGGCCATGGCTGGTGAACTCATCAGCGAGCCGCTCGATCGTGCCGCTGGGGACGTCGCAGATCTCTGCCCAATCATCGACGGTCCTGGCGAGCGCCTGCTCTCGCAGCAGCTGTAGCGACGACTTGACCATGATCGGGGAGCCATCAGGGCCGGCGACTGTCGAGTCGACAAACAACCGACCGGTGTCCACCCTCGTGTGGGGCACCGGGTCCCCTGTTACGGGGTCTATAACGACGAATTCATCGTCGCCCAGGCCGAGTTCGCTGGCCCTGAGGAAGCGCCCGTCGCGTGGGTCGTCGGGATCGGAGACCACCAGGTAGGTAGCGTTCGTCCAGCTCGGCTCTCCATCTGCGGCGGCGGCAGCTGCACTCGTGTTCTCCAAGTAGTTCTTGTTGAATCGCTCGTGTTCGAATATCCAACCCATCATTCCCAGAACCATCGCGGCATCCGTCGACGGTTTGATCGGGACCCACTCATCTGCGTAGTGACGGCCGTGAGGCACATACGGATCGATCAGCACCAGATGGCCGTCTCCGTTGGCGTGGCGGTTGGCGAGGATGGGTGCCGAGGTGTTGACCCCCGGTTTCCACCCGCCGCCGAGATTGACCCCGAACAGGAGCATGTATTCGCCGTTGACGATGTCACCGAACAGTTGGTTGGTGCCGGAGACGTCGTCGTTGTACTTTCCGGTGAAGAGGTAGTTGGACACATACCAGTTCATCTGACAGAGGTCGGTGTGGCTGACGTAGTTCCTCGACCCGTACGCCTTCATGAAGCGCTCGATAAAATCTTGACGGCCGGTCTGGCCGCGACCGGTGTTCCACACCAGTCCTTGGGCCCGTGGTCCGAGTTCGGGCTGATCAGGATCGATTGGGTCGAAGCCACGGAGCGAGCGCAGACCCTCGATCTCTCGATCTTCCCCGATATGGGAGAACAGGGCCCCACCATCGATGATCTCGCCGAGTAGTTGGTCCCATCCGATTACCTCAAACTCCCCGGAGCCTCGCGGGCCGGTCCGCTTCAGGGGCAGACGGATTCGATAGGGGTCGTATAGGTATTGGATTCCGCTCACACCTTTGAGGCAGAGGCTGCCGCTGGACTCGAGGCCGGTCGGGACGGGGGTGTCGAATGCGATCGGCTGGTTGCGGGTGGACGCAGGGTGGTATGGGTTGCCGAAAAGGGTGCGGACCTTTCCGTCGCGCACCACTGCCCGGTTGCCACAGCGGGCGTCGCACGACAGGCATATCGAATGGACCACCCTGTCGGCGCTGGGTGGCGGCGGTCCTGGCGCCTGCTTGGTGTAGCGCGGGTTGGCGAGGGCCCGGAGGGTGCTGGCTCCGGCGGCCACCGCAACGGCGGCCCCGCCGAGCAAACCGAGCACAATCCGTCGTCCGCCGGACCTGACCGAGGAGTCCTCGTCAGTTACCGGCGCGTTGTCTGATTGCTCGTACCAGGGCAGGAGGTACCAGAGAGCGAGACCGACGATGAAGGCCCAGAGGAACAAGCCGGCTGCGGCGACGATCCCCTCGCGGCCGAAGAGGTGCAGCTCCTCTTCGATGAAGCCCAGTCCCGTACGTGACACCGACTGGCCCCCGATGATGATGTTCCATCTCGAGGCGAAGAGCCCGATCAGGGCGAGGAGCCCTCCGGCGAAGGCGAAGCTGCGACTCCCTCGCCTTGCTGCCCAGGCCAGCGCCACGACGGCGAGTGCCCCTCCGACCACGAGTTCGAGGACTACGTAGCTGAACAGGAGACGTTCGAAGAGGAGCTCCCGGACGGCGGGCCACAGGTTGTTCTCGACGTAGGAGGCCTGGAACAGGTCCCACAATCGCGCGGCGACATGAGCGCCCAAGAAGACGGCGGCGCTGCCGGCGAGGAGTTGGACGAGACGCGGCTCGGAGTAGAGCCGGCGGTTGCTTGCGGCCACGACGAGCAGCCATGCGAATCCGCTCGCCAGGGCAGCCAACACGAAAACGACCCCAAGCATCGGCGTGTACCAAAGCCCGAACGAGGTCATGGTCGACAGCAAGAAACCGGTGTAGGCGACGAAGACCAGGCCAACCACGACCGACGCTATCGCCAGCGATTGTGCGATCCACCGCTCCCGGCCGTGAGGCGGCTCATCGCTACCGTCATGACCGGCAGCCAACCATTTGTTTGTCCTGCCGATCAGGCCTGTGCGGCTTCGCGCGGCCCGTGCGAAGTGCGGGCGGTGCAGCAGCCACAGGTTCGCTGCGATCAACCCGAGCAACACGATCAGAGCGATGCTCCCGTAGGGCATCGGCGATGTGGGGTTGGGAGCGAGAATCACCCGCCACATGCGCCACGGTTGACCCAGGTCGGCGATCACCGCAAGGGGGACGACGGTGAAGCACGCAGCAGCTGAGATCGCCGCGGCTCGTCTCACACGCATGAAGGTGGGATTGCCGAACAACCACGGCAGTCGGGGTAGCACGGATACGACAAGACTGCCCGCCCCGACTCCTGACAGGAACATGTATACGACGACCACCAATCCCCATCGGATGTGCTCGTTGGGCAGTGTCCAATCCATTCTCTTCTCCTAGCGGTTGAGCTCGCCGGGGAGTCCCACGTACTTCACGTTGGGACCGAGCCCCAGCTCCTGTCGGAGCACGGTGGGCTGATGATCTTTCAAGTAAGACGAGGGAGCGCTATTCGGGTCGTCCAGATCACCGAAGATGCGACAGCCTGTTGGGCACACGTCGACACAGGCCGGGTTCAAGCCCTGGTCTATTCGATGAGAGCAGAAGTTGCACTTGTCGGCAGTCCCCCGCACTGGATCCATGAATGTCGAGCCGTACGGGCATGCCTGATTGCAGGCCCGGCAGCCGATGCAGATGTCGTGGTTGATGTCGACGATCCCGTCGGCACGCCGGAAGATCGCCCCGGTAGGGCAGGCACGCATGCAGCCGGGGTCGTCACAGTGGTTGCACAGCTTGGGCAGAAACACCGGGCGGGCATCGGGGAAGGTGCCCAACTCGTGCTCTTCGACCCAATCCCTGAAGACGCCCAGTGGCACGTGGTTCTCCGCCTTGCAGATAGCGGTACAGGCATGACAGCCGATGCAGCGGTCCATGTCGATGACCATGGCCAGTCTCTTGCGTTCGATGGGGCGCGCCGGCGCCTCGGCTGCAGCAGGTTTCGGGGAAAAGGCGAGCATGGCGGCGCCTGCGGTGCCGGCTCCGACAGCCTTGAGGAAGTCACGGCGGTCAACCATGGGCAAACCCACGCCAGGCTGTCGACCGTTGACGGGCGGCTCAGTCTCCCAATCGATGATTCGACAGCTGCCGCAGAGCTCCATCTGAAAAGACGTCGAAAGATCTTCGTCTTGTCGTTCCCGTACGGCGCGGGCATGTTCGAAAAGCCGGCGTGGAATATACGGTTGCCCACATCCAGCGCAGGGGACGACTTCATCCTGAACCAGGACCTTTCGATCGCCGAGGCGGGCACCGGCTTCGAGACCCGGTGTCAGTGTCACAACGTCGGCCGGGCAGGCTTGCAGGCACAGTCCGCAATTCACACAGTCGATATGTGAGAAGTCCAGCGTCCCCGACGTGGGATCGAATCCCAGCGCATCCGTTGGACAGGCGCGGCTGCAGGCACCGCACATGACACACTCCGCGTTGTTGACCGTCACGGTGGCGAAAGTGTCCCCAACCAGCGGTGGCGAGAAAGCATCGATAAACAGGTCGTTGCCCAGTAGTTGGCTCAAGATCTCGCGTCGGCGTCCTCCGTCTACCAAGCTCCCCGGCGAAATGACCCGTTCTTCTCCACGGCCCTGGACGAATCCGGACATGGCTGTCGTGCTTTCGGGAGAGTGGTCGTCTTCGACGTACATGACCGCGTCATCGTCACCGATTAGCGCCCGGACGAACTCCAGCGCCGCCTTCGCCAGATGAGGCGCTCCGTGATGGCATGTCGAGCATCCGGCGAGCAGCACTCCGCTCGCTCCTGAGCGGAGGGCCTGCAGCAGATGCGTTTCATTGAGGACCAACAGCGATCGCAGCTCGATGAAGACGGTGTTTTCACCAAGGATGCCGTCGAGACTCCTACGGGATCGAGCACAACCGAACACGACCACGGGCGCTGAGCTATCGGGGTCGATCGCCCCGGATGCGGCTGCATAGAGCTCGGCGTCGGGCTGAAAGGATCGTTCGAGACTGGAGGTCGGGCACAATCCGGTACAGGCGCCGCAGCGGCGACAGACGCCGGGATCGATGTCGATGACGGTGCCCTCCGGCCGGTGTCTGAGCGACATGGCCTGGTATGGACAACTGTCGACACAAAGGGTGCAGCCGGTTTCTCCTGATGCTCCGGCAGCGCATGTGCTCTGCTCGTAGAGAGGGGGCGGATCGAGCATGGTGAGGAGATTCACGGTCAGAATAAAACAAGAGGGCCAGCCGCCAGAATAGGGGCGAAAGACCTTACGTTCATCAGCTGGCGACCCTTTCTGCGGCTACCTGCCTCACCGTCTTGTTCATTTGCTTGGCCCGCTCGAGTCAGATGACTCTATCTCTGATGGATAGTGGCGTGCCACGATTTCCCCGGTCAGCTCTACTGCTGCCGCCAGGGTGTTGGTGATGGTGCCGAACTTGCGGACGTTATGGTGTAGGAGGTCGACACGATGCGGCGGCTCGTCGGTGACCACCTCGAGGGTGTAGTGCATTTTGGTCATCGCAGGGGGTGCGTCGCGACGCTGAGCGTCGACTACGACGCTGGCCACCTCGTATTCGAAGGGCAGGATCTCTGCAAAGCGCTCTACGTTCTTGAGCAGACAGGCCGCGAGCGCAGCACAGAGCAACTCCGCCGGTCCGGGCCGGTAGCCATCGGAGATCGACCCGGTGTCGGCTTTGATGGCTGTGGCGTTGCAGTGGATGCGGCTGTGGCCGCCGGGCCGGCTGACGCCTTGAACCCGATAAGTCAGACCGGTGGCTTGCTGGTTCATTTTCCCCGGTACTTCACTGTCGGCGACCTGACGTTCTGGCCAGGGAGACCTGCACCCAGTTGATCGAGGATCGACATTCGGATCGGATCGCTCAAGGCGCCAAGGGTATCGCCCCTCGATTCAAATGAAATTACATCAAGATATGTTGAAACCATGAGTCCATCGTGGTGGTGTGAGGCGACAACAACCAGGGTCTAAGGTCACGTCGTCCTGGGCCAATCCGTCTCCTTTTTGATCGGCGCCTCGAGACGCAGCGAATCGAGAGCCTCGGCGGTGCGTGTTTCAAGTGCTTTGCAGCTGGGCCTCCGGATTCGAGCGAGCAGATCGACGATGCGGAGACGAACTGGGTCGGCCAGAGCCGCCAGGATCTCCGCCCTCGTTTCAACCGAAGTTGAATCAACATCTGTTGAAGCCACCTGGAGAGTCTTCACATTGCACGGGTGGGAGGCCAGGGGACAACGCCCCGGCCTCCAGGGACCTTCGACTCTTCCAACTCTGGAAGCAACACACCAGGATTGCCTCATGCGCCGCGGCGAGGTCTTCCAGGCTGTCATTGATGGTGACGGCGGTATTGGCAACATGTCGCGACGCGAGTCGATCGACATGATGAGAGGTAAGAACGAGTGAGGATGATGATCCGCGATGAGGACTGACGCTTCGGAGACCGGATAAACTCATATGGGTCATGTCCTGGAAGCAGTCTCAGATCGAGAAGCACGCGATGTGCTACGGGTTCCCCACACGCCCGGGCCCAAGTCCGGGGCGGAGCCGGCATTCGAGATGGAGGTACACCCGGAATGGTGACTGCGGACCCCACTGGTGAGGAGTGGTCCGGGCTACAACTCTTCGCTCGTTACGCTTATCCGCCCAACGAGCGGGGCTTTTGCGGCCCCGACGATCATATGGCCTTGCTGGAGTACCGCACCGCAGGAGTGGTGGATGAGGGTTTGGCAAAACTGGCGTCGGCGTTCGCTGGACCCTGGCCCTATCTCAAGCTGATGGCGGAGAAGACCGGTGCCGGAGGCCCGTTCAGCCGCCGGGTTGTCGAGGCCTACTGGGTGGGAAACGCTCTCCTCGATCAGGTAGGCACATTCGACTTTGGCAACGCGATAGAAGACAAGTTCGAGGCTCGGGTCGGTAGGAAGTGGCCCGGGATGGCCGAAGCGATCCCTGGCGGGATACCCCATCACAGCTTTCATGTCTTGGTCACATACCCGTGGGTCGGGCTCCTCGAGGAGAATTACCGGGGTGAGCCACTTCGGATCCTAGATCAATGCAGGATCAGGTGGGGGCGGGTTGATGCCGTCGAAGGCGACCAAGCCGTGGTGACCAGCCGACCCCTAACCTGGGATGGGAAGCGACTCGAACTCGGCGCTCCCTGTCACGAGACGGTGACACTGGCCGTAGGTGGCCTCGGGTTTACCGAGCCACTCCGACGGGGAGAGTGGGTATCCATGCATTGGAACTGGATCTGTGATCGCCTGAATAGCCGCCAACTGGCGGATCTCAAGCGGTTCTCGGCACGCCAGCTGGCAATGACTAACGACGGTCTGGCGCATCCCGGTCCGGCGATGGTGCTCGGGTAGTGGCCCACTCCGGGGTGGCCGACCGGTCGGCGAGTGGAAAGATCACACGGAGGATGTCTGTATGAGTCTCAAGACCGAGAACACCGTCCGGGTCGTAATCGCTGTCATGGCCGCCGCATTGATCCTCGCGGCCTGCGGAGGAGGGGAGCAGGCTGATGACGACGGCGTCCTTCGCATCTATACGAGCGTCACCCAGGACACCGTGGACGCGGTGGTGGCCGGCTTCGAGGAGGCCAACCCCGACGCCGCTGTCGAGGTGTTCAGGGCGCCGACAGGCGAGCTTTCGGCCCGAATAGCCGCCGAGCTCAGGGATGGTTCGCTCGTCGCCGACATCTTCTGGCTGACCGATCCGCTATCGATTCAGCAGTACGAGAGAGACGGCCTCCTGCGTGAGTGGGACCCGGAGAACATCGAGGCTGTCCCGCAGGAGTTTCGCACCGGCTCGTTCTTCGGAACGAGGGTGCTCAACATGGTGATCATCGCTGACGGGTCCCTCATGGAGACGCCGAGCGACTGGCGCGACCTCACGGGTATCGAAGGTGATGTGGCCATACCCGATCCCGGGTTCGCAGGCTCCGCATTCGCAGCATTGGGGTTCTTTGCGCTCAGCCCGGATTACGGCATAGATTTCTACAGGGACCTGAAGGACAACGGTGGCGTGCAGGTGCGCTCTCCGGGCGACGTGGTCAATGGGGTGGCGGAAGGCCTGTATGTGGCCGGTGTCACGCTCGATCGTGCGGCGAGGGATGCGGTCGAGGCCGGCTCGCCAATCTCCCTGGTCTGGCCGGCGTCAGGTGCGATCTCTCTCTACAGCCCGATCGCGGTCGTCGACGCCAATGGGACCGAAACGGCCGAGGCTTTCATCGAGTACGTCCTGTCCAAGGAGGCTCAGTCGGCCATCGCCGACACCGGCTGGGAGCCTATCAGGGAGGACGTGGACTGGCCGCACACCGGTGCCAAGCTGACGATCGACTGGTCGCTAGCTTTCGACCGCCAGGACGAGCTTCTGGCCGACTACCGGGAGATTTTTGAGGGCTGAACCGAAGCTGACCGGCCGATGATCCGGCTCCTCAGAAACACTCCGCTGCCGCTGGTGGTGTCGGTCGCGGTTGCTCTCCTGGTCGGCTGGCCGCTTGCAGAGCTGGTCGGCGTGGCTATCGAAGTGATCGGCCATCCCGGTGCCGCGCCCGGCTTGGAGCCGATTGTCAACACGGCAATGGTCGGGTTCGGAGCGGCGCTGCTCACGGTAGGGCTGGGAGCGTCGGCGGCCCTTCTCACCGAGCGGGCACGCGTTGCCGGCCGACAGTGGCTGCGGCTCGGGATACTGCTGCCCGTCCTCATCCCTCCGTTCGTGTCGGCACTCAGCTGGCTGCGCGCCTACGGGCCCAGCGGGCTGTTGGACGACGCCATTGGCCTGGAGCTTGAGGGTCTTCTCGGGCCCTTGGGGATCATTCTAGTGATTTCGATCAATGCCACTCCTCTGGCCTACCTTCTCACGGTCGCCGCCCTCCGCACCCGGGCAGAGAAGGACCTCGAGCTGGCCGCCCGGGTCAGCGGTGCCTCCCCGGTTGTCGCTGCCCGAACGGTCACCCTCCCACTTCTCGCTCCCGCCCTTCTTGGCGCTGGTGCCCTCGTGTTCGTCGTCGGTATCAACGCCTTCGGTGTTCCGGCCTTCCTGGGCACTCCTGCCTCCTTCGACACGGTGACGACCCGGATCTATCAGGATCTCGCTCTGTCGGCCAGACCGGAGTCTTTTGCCAGGGCCATCCTCCTCGCTTCCGGCCTGGTCCTCGCCGCGCTCATGGTCGTGTCCGCAGGCGAGGCCCTGCTCCACAGGGCCGGTGAGACACCGCGGCGGGCTGCTCCCAGCGGCCCGTCCCCGCAGATCGGACGCCCGCTGAGGCTGCTCACGGCTTTCGTCTGGGTGGCAATCGCCCTTGCCACGATCGCCCCGCTGATCGCACTGATCCTCATCGCATTGACCAGGGCCCCGGGGCTTGCCCCCGTCCCTGCCAACTGGACGATGGCCAACTTTGCCCAGGCCCTCGACGGTCGCTTCCTCGGTGCCCTGGGCCGCAGCACTCTCCTTGCCCTTCTCGCCGCTACCTCTGCGGTGTTTCTCGGAGCGATGGTTGCCGGGCTACGCAACCGTTTCGGCCGGCTGGCCGGGCTCGCCGCCCTGCTGGGCTTCGCCGTCCCCGGATCGACCCTGGCGGTGGCAGTGCTTCTCAGCTACGGGAGCGCCCTCCGGGACACACTGGCGCTCATCCTCATCGCGTATGTCGCCAAGCTGTGGGCCGTGGGGCATCGTTCCATCGCCGGGTCAGCCGGCAACATCGCACCCGAGCTCGTCTATGCGGCTCGAAGCAGTGGTGCGTCGATATCGACGGCGCTGCGGACCGTCGTCTTTCCCCTTCTCCGTCCGGCGCTGGTCGGAGGGTGGGTCCTCGTGTTTCTCTTCGCATTCCACGAGTTGACCATGTCGAGCCTCCTCTATGGGCCCGGAACGGACACACTCGCCGTGTCGATCCTCAACCTGCAACAGTTGGGAGATGTGCCTGTGTCGTCCGCCCTGGCCGTGATCCTTACCGTGCCCCTCCTGATCGGTGCCATACCTCTGCTGGTCATTGGCAACCTGCCACGGCGGCTGATGGGAACGGGATGAGTCCCCTCCTCGAGTGTCGCGATGTCTCTGTCCGGTACTCCGACGTGGTTGCGGTGTCGGGTCTCGACCTCAACGTCGACAGAGGCGAGACGGTCGCCCTCCTCGGGCCGTCGGGGTCGGGCAAGAGCACTGTCATGTATGCCATCGCCGGATTCATCCCGGTGGCAGAGGGCCACATCTCCATAGCCGGCGTCAACATGTCGGACCCGAAGAGGACGAGACCACCGGAGATACGCCCGGTCGGGCTGGTCTTCCAGAATTATGCCCTCTGGCCACACATGACCGCCCTGGAGAACGTGGCCTACCCCTTCCGCAGAGCGGGGGACAGCGGGGAGCAGGCGACGCGCCTTGCCGCCGAACTGCTGGCAAAGGTGGGGATCGGCGGCCTTGGAGATCGCAGGCCTGGAGAGCTGTCCGGCGGCCAGCAGCAGCGAGTGGGACTGGCAAGGGCCTTGGCGAGGTCAGCCGAGATCTATCTCTTCGACGAGCCCACCGCACATCTCGACTCGCTGGTCCGGGCTGCAGTGGAGGAGGAGATCCGTCGGCGACGGGAGGAGCTCGGGTCAGCGGCCATCTACGCCACCCACGACTCCGAGGAAGCGCTGGCGATTGCCGATCGCGTCGTCATCCTTCGAGAGGGACGGCCCATTCAGGTGGGAACACCAGTGGATATCTATGAGAGGCCCACCGACGAGTGGTCAGCGCGTCTCACCGGGCCGGTTTCTGCGATCAGCGGCCGGGCTTCCTCAGAGGGCCGGGGCAGGGTCCAGGTTCAGGTTGGCGACTCGAGCTTCGGGGCCGAGTCGGCCTCACCGGTCTCAAAGAGGGCTGTTGGGGTACTGATCCGACCGGAATGGGTAACTCCCGGGGGTCCCATCAACGGACGTGTTGTGGGCGTTGCCTATCGTGGCCCTCATACCGACTACACGATCGCCACAGATCACGGCGAAGTTGTCGCCCGGGTCGCAGGATCACCGAAGCTGGCTGAGGGAGAGCAGAGCGGATGGACCATCCAGCGGGGATGGGTGCCGCCGGGGTCAGAGTCTGAATAGCTCCGAACGCAGCTCCCGGGCAGCGCGGGCTCGGTCGTCATCGAGAATCTCCAGGGCAAAGCCCATATGGACGAGAACAGTGTCTCCGACCGAGGCCTCCGGCACATAGAGCAGGCACACTTCCTCTCCTGGAATGTGCGCCATGGGTACGCCGCCCTCGCTCCAGATGCTTTCGATCTCGCCAAGGGTCCCCAGGCACATCAGCGGACCCGCCCTTTGTCCCAGCCGGCTATTGACACTTCCGGTGCCCGCTCCACCACCAGGCCGTTTCCACCACACTCGGGGCACGTGGTGAGCTTCCCACCCCGATATGTTGCGCTGCACTCGAGGCAGACAAGCTCGTGCATGGCGGCGGCAAGCTCCAGCCGGGCGGTGGCGATCGGAGTGCCGGCAGTGGCCGACCTCCAGGCTTGTTCCACGACTCCGCGGTCGGTGTCTGGCCCGACGGACAGGGTGACGGAGTCAATCTTCTCGTTCCCCACGGAACTCAACAGTTCGACCGCCGCCGCCGACACCAGGCCTCGCTCATGCATTGACGCTCTCCCGCACACCCCATGAGGCGAGAACCTCCACCGCAGTTTCGATCATCGCCGGAAGGGACCCCGTGGCGACATCGCTCAGGCCGTACCCGGTTTCGAGTGAGGAAGGCACCATCCCAACGGCCGCCAGCTTCCCGGGAGACCTGCCCATGAAGTCGGCGGCTGCGAGAACCTCGTTCACCCCCAACTGGTGCGCCGAGTAGAGGAGTCGTGCCTCGCGTCTGAGCTCTTCTCCGCCGTAGACGATCACATCGCCCGGCTCGCCGCCCTCGACCATCACCGAGTCGAGCACGAGGAGCCCGGCACGACCCTCGATGGACGGGAGCAACGAGAGACCCAGGGTCCCTCCGTCGATCACCTCGATGCCTGGAAGGTCGAACGTTGCCAGCCCGCGAGCCGCTACTATCCCAACGCCCTCATCGGTGAACAGTTCGTTGCCGAGGCCGAGGACAGCGATGTCACTCATCGAGGAGCGACTCCTCTACTTCCTTCCGGCCGGTGACTATCGACGAGATCAGTCCGTTCCGCGCCTCGGTGTCCACGAGCACCGCCGAGTAGACGTGATGGACCACAAAACCCCAGGTCAGCCACATGATCATGTGGTGGATCAGACGTGTGGTCGGGATCGACCCGATGTCGAAGACCCAGCCGGTCAGGTTGTAAAAGATGCCACCGGGGTTCTCCAGGCCCAGCAAGGCGAAGCCCGTGACGATCTGCACACCGAACATCAGGTACACCGCCAAGTAGGCGAGCCCCGCGAGTGGATTGTGGCCTATCTCCGGTGCCGGGTCGCGCCGCATGAACAGGTAGTACTTGAGCGTTTCGCCGCCCCCGGTGCGACGGTCCCTGGAGACGGGGAGGAACTGATCCCAACGGGACCAGCGGTTGCCGACCAGCGACCAGATGACTCTGGCCGCGATCGCAGCAATGAACACCCAGGCAGCGAGGTTGTGGATCGCTCGCATCCACCCCATGAGGAACCCCGGGTCACTGCCGACGATGATGAAGGGCCGGGCGATGTAGAAGCCCGTGACCGACAGCACCACAACTGCAAGGAAGATCACCCAGTGGGTGATGCGCACGGGCAGCTCCCAGACCTTGACCGTCATCCGGGGTGGCGTCTTTTCGATTTTGACACTGGCCGGCTTTGGCTGGATGGTCATGTCACGGTCACCTCGACGATCGGTTTGCCGTCCTTGTCGAGGATGTGAGCGGCACACGCCATGCACGGGTCGAAAGAGTGAACCGTCCGGAGGATCTCAAGCGGTCGCTCCGGGTCGGCTATCGGAGTGTTCAGAAGTGCGGACTCGTAGGCGCCACGTGCACCATTGCCGTCTCTCGGGCCGGCGTTCCAGGTGGACGGAACCACTATCTGGTAGTGATCTATGGCGCCATCGGCGATAGTGACCCAATGGGACAGCGAGCCTCTGGGTGCCTCGTGCATCCCAAAGCCAGAGGCGGTCTGGGGCCACGATTCAGGATCCCAAAGGTCGCCATTGTGAATCGTGATGTCTCCTCCCGAGATGTTCGCCGTGAGCTGATCCAGCACCTCGAGGGATCTCTCGGCGAGAACCTGGGACTCGATCGCTCGCGCGGCGGTGCGGCCGAGGGTCGAGAACAGTGCCTCGGGTCCCACCCCGAGCGTCTCCAGGACACTGTTGACCAGCTGCTGGACTCGTTCGTGACCGGACCCATATGCCACCAGCATTCTGGCGAGAGGGCCTACCTCCATCGGCATGTCGTCATATCGGGGTGACTTGAGCCAACTGTACTTGCCATCGGTATCGAGGAACTCATACGGGGGCTCAGGCCCCGTGTAGTCAGGCGTTGTCTCGCCATCGAAGGGTGCAAGCGGAGACCCGTCGCCACCCTCATAGGAATACCAGGAGTGTGCCACGTACTCGGTGATCTTGGTCGCGTCGAGCCGATGGACCTGCGAGAGGTCATTGCCGACGATCACCCCGCTGGGCAGATACAAAGCGTCGCGATCCATCGAGGGATTCTGGGCGCCTGTGGGGAAGTCCCCGAAGGACATGTAGTTGCCCAGACCTGCTCCGATGGCCGCCCAGTCCGTGTAGAAGGGGGCGACCGCGAGGACGTCGGGAATGTATGCCTGAGTGACGAACCTGAGGCCGCTCTCAAGCAGCTTGCGCAGTTGGAGCAACGTAGTCGCGTTGATGGCGTTCTGGCTGTTGGGGTCGATGGGAACGGCCATACCGCCAACCAGATACGTCTGCAGATGCGGGTTCTTCCCGCCAAGGATGGCGTGGATACGCATGTAGTCCCTCTGGAAGTCCAGCGCGTCGAGATAGTGGCTCACCGCCATGAGATTCGCCTCCGGCGGGAGCGCGTAGGCAGGATGACCCCAGTAACCCTGCGCGAACGGGCCGAGCCGTCCCGCCTCCACGAAACTCGTGAGCCTCTGCTTGACCGCCTCGAAGTGGCTCGGGCTGGACCGGGGATAGTCGGAAATCGACGACGCCAGCGCCGCGGTTGCCTCAGGGTCTGCTTCGAGGGCCGATGTGATGTCCACCCAGTCGAGGGCGTGCAGGTGATAGAAGTGGACGACGTGGTCCTGGACGTACTGGCTCAGGGCGATGAGGTTACGGAGCAGTTGGGCGTTCAACGGGGGCACGATGCCCAGGGCATTCTCCACCGCTCGCACCGAGGCGAGGGCGTGCACCGTGGTGCAAACGCCGCAGATCCTCTGCGTGAAATACCAGGCGTCACGTGGGTCACGACCCTTCAGGATCGTCTCGATTCCTCTCCACATGGTGCATGACGACCAGGCATCGGTGACAACGCCTCCGTCGACTTCCGCCTCAACACGCAGGTGCCCTTCGATACGTGTCACCGGGTCAACGGCTATCCGTGGCATCAGTCCTCACTTTCCTCGCCGGCATCCTCGGCTGGGTCCGACTGCTCGCTGGCTTCTGTTTTCTCCCGGCTGTGCTGTATGACCTTGGCGACTCCGTGAACCCCAAAGCCCACTGCTGTCGCACCTACGATGCCCAGCCCGATCTGTTCGGCCGTCGTGGTGACGTTGAAGCCCGGAGGCTTCGGAAGCCTTGCGTAGAAGGGCGTCATCGTGTCCCAGAAGTCGGGCTCGGAGCAGCCCACACACCCGTGGCCCGCCCCAATGGGCCAACTCGTCCCCATGTTCCACCGTTGAGTCGGGCAGTTGTGGAACGTGGAGGGGCCCTTGCATCCGAGCTTGTAGAGACACCAGCCCTTGCGGTGTCCCTCGTCACCCCATTCGAGGGCGAACTGACCGGCGTCGAACCGGGCACGGCGCTCACAGTTGTCATGAATGCGCTGTCCGTAGGCGAATAACGGTCGTCCCTCGCTGTCGGTGGCCGGCAGAGCTCCGAAGGTCACGAAGTGGGCGATCGTCCCGACGAGATTGTCTACATTCATTGGACAGCCCGGCAGGTTGAGTATCGGTACTCCGCTGATTACGGCCGGGACACCTCTTGCTCCGGTCGGATTCGGCGATGCGGCCGGTATTCCCCCGAAGCTGGAACAGGTGCCGACGTTGATGATCGCCGCTGCGCCCACGGCTGCCTCCTCGAGGTGCTGGAGAGCGGTCTTCCCGGCGATCGTGCAGTAGACGCCTCCCCCGGCGGTTGGGACAGAGCCCTCGACTATGACGATGTGGCCACCGCGAGCGATGGCCTCCTCTTTTGCAGCCTCCGCCTGGTGGCCGGCTGCAGCCATGATCACTTCGTGGTAATCGACAGAGATCACATCCAGGATCAGATCGGCTACGCCCGGGTTGTGCGCCCTGAGAAAGGACTCAGTGTTGCCGGCGCAGTCCTGGAACTCCAGCCAAATAATCGTCGGCTTCTCCGAATTCTCCAATGCGTGGGCGATCCGCTCGGAGAAGACCGACGGCAGGGCGAGGGTGGCCGTCAGGCTGGTGCAGAAGGCGAGAAACGCCCGCCTCGTGATCCCTCTGGCTTCGAGCTCCTCTGTAAGCGTTGCGCCGCCGATTGTTGAAACCGTCATATCGCGGCTCCCTTTCCGTGCCTCCATGTGGGAGACAGCAATCAGTTGCAGCCGAAAGTAAGGAATTGCGCCATCTCCCACTAGGGCCAAAGGTCCCTATCGGAAAGGGGCGCTCCTGACTAGCTTCAAGAAGATGAAACCGTCGAACCCCTTCGCGAAAAAGGTCTTCGACCACTTCAACTACGTCGCTCAAACGGTGTTCAATGGAGATGCCGCCGCTAATGAGAACCTCAGCGTCGCGATCACGGACGAGGCGGTCGCGCATGACACGCCGGTCTTGATGCTCATCGCCCCGTGGACCCTCTGCGGGCTGGCTCAACCCCCGGACGGGCGCCTCGCGACCGACCTGAGGATCGGGCACAGTCACTATCCGGCGTTGGAGAACGAGTTGGCAAGCATCGGACACTACTGGTCTGTGCTGCTCGTGCCGGATGTGTCCGGGTATGGATCACAGGATGCGGCCCGGTCGGTGGCGGGCGACCTCTTCGAGCCATTCCGATCGGCAGTCGAGAAGGTGCGACTCGAACTGTCGGACGTCGCGGACGCGTCCCGTCGCAAGCTCCTTACGGGCCAAGCCCCCGCAGCGCCCATTCGCTCAACCGCCTTCGGTGCTCCCGACGGCGAAAGTGATCACTAGCAACAGCCGGAAATGGCCGTCGGCGGCGGCCCTCCTGTGTCTTCTCACCGTGCTCTCCGCCTGTGACGGGGAGACGCCGGGGCAAGTGGGCGTGCAAACTGCGATCTCGACCGGTGGGATGCTCTATGAGAGCGAAGGATGCGCTAACTGCCACGGCCCTGAGGGCGGCGGCGATGTAGGCCCCGATTTGACTGGCGTCTTGGACACGTTTCCTGCCTGCGAGACGCAGGTCGAATGGGTCTCGCTTGGATCTGCCAGATGGGCTCAGGACAGGGGATCCGCTTATGGCGCCACGAACAAGCCGGTGCGCGGCGGCATGCCCGGTTTCGGCTCACGCCTCGCCGAGGATCAGATTCGCAAGATCGCGTCTTTTACGCGGTCACGGTTCGCCGGTGGTGACGCGATCTCAATTGTCCAGGATTGTCTCGCTCGCGGCTAGTTGCCTATCGCAGAATCAGCGACCCGATCGATGCGATCAGCTGTGACGGAGCGAGGCCGTCCGGGTGGTGGGGGCGGCCGGGCAGTACATGGCTTCTACACCAAGAGCGGCAAGGTCGAGTTCCTCTCGGCCGGCCTGGCCGACAGACCCGACGCCGAAGGTCGGCCGGTGGACCCCCTTCCCGCATACAGGCCTCGCGACTGGCAACCCGATTCGACCTACTCTTTGTTCCTGATCAGCTAGAAAGAAGCCAGCCATACTCACACCCGAACCCAGAACAACCCGTGGCTCCTCGAGATCAAACCGGACAACCCGCTGATCGTCCACCCGGCGACCGCCGAACGGTTTGGCTTCGGCGACGGAGACGAGGTCATCGTCGACTCCCCTACGGGCAGGTGACGTCTAGGGCCAAGGTGACTCGCCGTATCCACCCCGAGGTGGTCGGCCTCCAACACGGATTCGGACACACTGCCCTGGGCCGCAATGCCAAAGACAGCGGCACCCGGGACGGACTGCTCCGCCCCACCAAAGCCGACGCCCTCTCCGGGATGAGCCTCCACAAGGAGGCCTATGTCACCCTCCGGCCGGTGTAGGGTCGGAGCTATGAGTGACTATCTCCCCGACGTGTATATCCGTTTCCGCGATCGGTTTCCAGACGTTGCCGCTGCGCTCGACCAGCTGGGGCGAAGCACCGAATCGGCCGGCCCGCTCGACCCCCGTACCCAGCGTCTGGTCAAGCTGGGCATCGCTATCGGGGCCCTCGCCGAAGGAGCCATCCGATCCAACGTGCGCAAGCTGCTCGACGAAGGGGTGACAGCCGAAGAGATACAGCACGCTGTCAGCTTGGCCATCACCACGGTGGGGTTCCCTGCCGCCATCGCCGCCCTCGGCTGGGTCGATGAAGTGCTCGACGCAGGTCAGGTGGAGACTGTCGACTGACCCCCTCCAGCTGACCTCAACCCGCGACACGACTTGAATCGATGCGTTCGCCGCGCTCGATGCTGGTGCTCTGCTGGCATCTCGACGGTGGCTTGGCCACGATGACGCGGAGATGCCTGTCGAAGTGCCGAATTCCCCGAGCTCGCGGCGCCTCGGCTCTTACGGGCGGGATACTTTGGCAAGTGACATCTCGTCGGCTCTGTCCACCGCGGCAGCGCACGTTTGACATCTGATCCGGCACTGGGGTGGGTCCACCGGGGCTCTGGTGCTGGTGGCGGACCACCGAGCGTATGGCGGGTTTCGACGGCGTGGTCGGCACAGACGCCGCTGCCGCAGTCGTGGCAGACGGCGATGGCAGGAATGACGGTTCCGGACTGATTGCAGTCGTAACAGTTCATGATTGCTCCAGGTTTTGGTTGGGGTAGAAGCGTTTGCGGGCCCAAAGGGCGACGTAGACGAGGCCGACGAGGACAGGGACTTCGATGAGAGGTCCGACGACGCCGGCAAGGGCTTCGCCGGAAGTGACACCGAAGACGCCGATGGACACGGCGATGGCAAGCTCGAAGTTGTTGCTGGCGGCGGTGAACGAGACGGTCGTGTTCTTCTCGTATGAGAGCCGCAGCGATAGGCCGAGTCCGAACGATATTGCCCACATCAACACGAAGTAGATCAGTAGGGGCAGGGCGATGCGGACGACGTCCAGAGGTTGGCTGGTGATGGTCTCGCCCTGTAGGGCGAAGAGCAGGACGATGGTGAACAGCAGCCCGTAGAGGGCCCAGGGAGCGATCCTGGGGATGAAAGTACCTTCGTACCATTCCACGCCACGGCTTCGCTCGCCCCACAGCCTCGTGAGATAGCCGGCGAGGAGGGGGATGCCCAGGAAGACGAGGACGATCTTGGCGATCTCCCACATGGTGACATCGAGGGCGGCTGTGTCGAGACCGAGCCAGGTGGGGAGGACCTCGAGATAGAAGTATCCGAGGATGGAGTAGGCAACGATCTGGAACACTGAGTTGATGGCGACGAGGACGGCGGCGGCTTCACGGTCGCCACACGCGAGGTCGTTCCAGATGAGCACCATGGCGATGCAGCGGGCGAGGCCGATGATGATCAGCCCGGTCCGGTATTCGGGGAGGTCGGGGAGCAACAGCCAGGCGAGGGCGAACATGAGGGCGGGTCCGACCACCCAGTTGAGGAAGAGCGAGGTGGTGATCAGCTTGCGGTCGGCGGCAACCTCGCCCACCTTTGAGTAGCGGACCTTGGCCAGCACCGGATACATCATCGCCAATAGCCCGATGGCGATGGGGAGGGAGATTGTCCCGATCTTGACGGTTTCGAGCCAGTCGTTGAGGTCGGGGATGAGCCGGCCCAGTAGGAGCCCGGCGACCATGGCCAGCCCGATCCACGCAGGTAGGAACCGGTCGAGGAGCGAGAGCCGCTCGAGTACCGGTGCCTCGGCTACTGCAGTGGTGTCCCGGTCGATCTCCACCGTCACAACGCCTCGGTCAGGAGCGGCAGCTGCAGTGCACCCGCTTCCGCAGTGGCTGCCCCGCCGGATAGCCGACAGCCGACCCGGCGACCCCGACGTGCGGACTCGACCAGAGCTGCCTCACGCAGGATCCGAAGGTGATAAGACATTAGGTTCGGTGCGATGTCCAGCGCCTCTTGGAGATCGCAGACACACCGCTGACCGCTGTTCGGCTCGTTCAGGATCGAAAGACGGATCGGATCACTCATAGCGCCAGGCGTTCTCGCCCTCGATTCAGCTGAATTTGTATCGAGCTTTGTTGAATTCACGGTCTCATCGTGGCGGCGTTAGATGAGAGCAGCCAGGGCCCAAGGTCACTTCGTTTCGGGCCGAGATACCCGACTCCTCTCGGGTTTCGCGGGGTCACCGAATTCTTGGGCGGCTCAGCGCCGATGATTATCCTCTCTGTACACGCATGAACAGGGGATTCATTCGAGTTGCACAGTGAACCAGACACAGGCGTATTGGAGCCCGCGCACAAATGAGCCCGCTGTCCTCGTGCCAGTGAGATTGCCCGAAATCTGCTCGCCATTGCTTCGGTGAACCCTCCCGGTCAGGAGGCCGCAGCCCAGGAGTACGTGGCCCAGGTTCTCGAGGGTGTGCCAGTCGATCTGCAGAAGTTTGAGAAGGTGTCCGGCCGACCGAACCTCGTGGCAAGTTTGCCGGGTAGGGGGGAGCGGCCTCACCTGGTGTTACACGGCCATGTCGACGTCGTGGGGTTCGAAGGACAGGACTGGGACCATCCGCCCCTCGATGCTGTGGTCGAAGATGGTGTCCTCCATGGTCGGGGCGCACTCGACATGAAGTCGGGTGTGGCGATGATGTGCCACGCATTCGCTAGAGCTGTTGCCGACGGACTGCGGCCCGGTGGGGATGTGATTCTCGCGATTGTTTCCGACTCAGAGACCGGGGGCTCGGCAGGTCTCGCCTACCTACTCGAGGAACACGGCGATCTGTTCGACGGCGCAGGATATGCGGTCGGCGAATTCGGAGGCTTTCCGCTAAACCTCTTCGGTCGTAAGTTCTACCGGATAGGTGTTTCGCAAAAACAGTATGCCCACCTGCGACTCCGGTTGAAGGGCAGGAGCGGGCACGGCTCCAGCCTCGCCACGGACACGGTGGTGGGACAGCTGGGAAGGGTGCTCGCCGAGCTGGACCGGATGCGCTTCCCGTATCGCGAGACGCCTGTGGTCGAGCGAATTATCGACGCGATCGCCGCGGCTGTCCCCGAGAAGGACCAAACGTTGCGGTCGCTTCTCAATGCCGATCAGTTCGATGGGGCGCTCGCCGACCTGGGCACGGAGGGACACATCTTCGAGTCCCTGGTCCGTGACACCGCCAATCCCACCATCGTCAGCGCAGGCGCCAAGTTCAATGTGATCCCTTCGGAAGCGACCATCGAACTCGACGCCCGCCTCCTCCCAGGAGGAGAGTTGGACGAGCTTCTGGACGAGATCCGATCGAAGCTGGAAGGCGACACGGTCATGGAGATCCTCGACACCGGTCCGGGCGGGCCCCATGATTTCGATGACACGCTGTTTCCGACCCT